>DATLQY010000126.1:0-23311 GCA_035534975.1 Pirellulales bacterium | reverse complement strand
CCGGCGCCCGGGGGTCGAGGGGCTGTGAAAGGCAGAGGCGCCGTGGATGAGGTGGCCGATCGCGGTGTCGCGGTGGTCGAGGATTTATTGGAAGACTCGATCGCTGGTGGGCACCTGGTGGCCGCCGCGTCGGCGGCCCGCATCCTTGGCAAGATTGGCACGGTGGAAGTGTTGTACCGCAAGTTGCCGCGACCCTGTGTCCTTGTCGAAGCGGCCAGACACGCCGACCGGCGGCTGCGGTTCGCGGCGCTCGAGGCGATCGTCTCGCTACGACCCACCAAGCCGTATCCCGGATCGAGCTTCGTGCCCGCCGCGCTGGGGTTTTTCGCCTCGTCGTCCGGCGCCCCACGAGCGCTGGTGGGCCATCCACGCGCCTCCGAAGCCGAACGGGAGGCGGGGCTCCTGGCCGCGCTAGGGTACGAGACCCACGTGGCAACGTTCGATCGCGCGGTGTTGGCGGGGGCCACGGCCTCACCCGACCTGGAACTGGCCCTGATCGACTTCAAACTCGCGGCGCCGACCTCCGGCGAGTTACTCGAACGGATCCACGCCGATAGCCGTACCACGAGGTTGCCGATCGGCATCGTGGCCGCCAGTGATGAGCTGGCCCGCGCAGAGCGTCTGGCGCGGCTTAACCCGCCGGCAATGGTCATCATTCCCACCGAAAACGAAGCGAGTCTCGACTTCCAGCTTCGCCGTCTGCTGGCGGAGGCGGGCCGCGGCGCCGTGGACGCCGTTGAGCGCGACCTTCAAGCGGAGCAAGCGCTTGCTTGGCTGGTCGAACTGGCCCAGGTGTCGCCGAGGCTGTACAATTTGCGGCGGATCGAACCGGCGGTGTTGAAAGCGCTCGATCGGCCGGAGCACAGCCCGAAAGCCGCAACCGTATTGGCAACCCTTGGCACCGCTACCAGTCAGAAAGCGCTGGTCGATCTGGCTAGCCAGTCGCTGAGCCCGCTGGAGGTGCGGCGTGCGGCGGCCGAAGCCTTTGTCGAAAGCGTGATCCGTTACGGCACTCTATTGACCACCGCCGAGCTAGCACGGCAGTACGAGCGCTACAATCGGAGCGAAACCCAGGACCGCGAGACGCAAAGCTTGTTGGGTTTGGTGCTCGACGCGATCGAGGCCCGCGCGGAAGTGGAGTAGCCGCCCGTGCGAGCCTTCGATCCTCATGATTCCACTCCACCGATCCCCGGCCTGATCGGCGCGGGTCCGGCCATGCAGAAGGTCTATGCGCTCACGCGCCTGGTCGCGCGCTCAAACGCCGCGGTGCTGCTCTTGGGCGAGACGGGGACGGGCAAGGAGCTGATCGCCAGGGCGGTGCATATGCTCAGCCCGCGCGGCAGCGGGCCGTACGTGCGGGTCAATTGCGGCGCCTTGTCGGAGAGCCTTTTGGAAAGCGAGTTGTTCGGCCACGTCCGCGGCTCGTTCACCGGCGCGATCGACAACCGCACGGGCCGCTTCGAAGCCGCCCACACCGGGACCGTGTTCCTCGACGAGATCAACTCGACGACTCCCAAGCTGCAAGTCAAGCTGTTGCGCGTGCTGCAAGAGCGCGAATTCGAGCGCGTGGGCGACACGCACACGATCCGGGTCGATACGCGTGTGATCGCAGCCAGCAACCGTGATCTGCTCGAGGAGATCGAGGCGGGGCGGTTCCGGGAGGACCTTTTTTACCGACTCAACGTCGTTCCCATCCATTTGCCGCCGTTGCGCGAGCGCCGCGAGGACGTTCCCGAGTTGATCGGACACTTTCTCACCGTCTACAATGAGGAGAACGACCGTTACGTGGCGCACATCGAGCCCGGGGCGCTGGAGGCGCTCGAAGACTACGATTGGCCCGGCAACGTCCGCGAGCTGCAGAACTACATCGAGCGCGCCGTCGTGCTGGCGCCCGGCGACGAATTAACCTGCGACCTGCTGCCCGACGCCGTGCTGGGGGTGAGGCGGCCCGGGCCCAAACGTCTGGCCGATGCCGACGTCGAAACACTGGTCCATGTATTGGTTTCGCAAGGCATCGCCGAGGCTGGAACCGAAGGCGCGGACCTGCACGCCAGGATCGTCAACCGCGTCGAGAAAGAGCTGATCTCGCAAGTGCTGGCGTCGTGCGACGAGATCCAGACCAAGGCGGCCGCGAAGCTGGGGATCAACCGAAACACGCTGCACAAGAAGCTGAAGGAGTACGGGCTGGACGACGCGGAAGAAGAAAGTTAAACGGAGAAAGTAGAAAGCGGGCGAACGAAGGAATCTCCTTTGACTTTTTCCATGCAACTCTTTCCTTTTGACATTTTCTCCCATGCTCTCTGGCATCACCATCTTCTGCTTCGCGGCCAGCTATGCGGTGGCTTTGTTGCTCGAAGCCTCGCGGCTGGCATTCCGCAGCGGCGTGCGCGGGGCGTTGCTCTTGGGATTCGGCGGCGCGGGCTTGTTGGCCCACACGCTGTACCTGGGCCACCGTGCCATGCAGGCCGGGACCGCGCCGTTGTCGAGCGAGTACGATTGGTACCTGGTGGCGGCATGGGTGCTGGCGGTCGTCTATCTTTACCTTACGCTTCAACACCCGCGTACGGCCGTCGGTTTGTTCACGCTGCCTCTGGTGCTGGGCCTGATCGGGTGCGCCCGGTTCGCCGACCAGGTCCCTTTTCCGCGGACCAGGGCCTCGCAGATCTGGGGCATGATCCACGGCGGTATCTTGTTGTTGGGTACGGTCGCCGTGCTCGTCGGTTTCGTCGCCGGCGTGATGCACCTGGCGCAAAGTTATCGCCTGAAACACAAAGTCCGCCCCTCGCAGGGCTTGCAGTTGCCCAGCCTGGAACTTCTCGAACGCGCCAACAGCCTGGCGATCCGCATCTCGGCCGTCATGCTCCTGATCGGCTTCCTTTCCGGCGTCGTGCTGAACATCGTCAACCACGGGCAATCGGAAGATGAACACGTACCGTGGACCGATCCGGTGATCTGGAGCTCCGGGCTGCTCCTCGTCTGGCTGGTCGCCGCCGCCGTGTTCAGCCTGGCATACAAGCCTGCCAGGCAGGGCCGCAAAGTGGCGTACTTGACCGTGGCCAGCTTCCTGTTTCTGGTTCTGGCGCTGGGCGTGCGGCTGCTTTCGACGACACGGCACGCCGCGGACGGGAAAAGGGGGCAGGTTACAGGGGACAGGTTACAGGGTGCCTTCTGCAGACTGGCCCCTGTAAACTGTAACCTGTCCCCCTCTTGGCCGGGAGGCCGCGCATGACGCTGCAACTCGTCGGTTGCAGCCACCGCTACTCGTCGGTGGCGACGCGCGAACGGCTGGCCTTCAGCCCGGCCCAGGCCGAGGCGGCCCTCGACGGACTGCGCCAAAGGTTTCCCCAGAGCGAGGCGGTGCTGCTCTCGACCTGCAACCGCGTCGAGGTCTACTCTGCCGCCGAGGATCCCGAGCGCGTGCCGACACACCAGGACGTGGCCGAGTTTCTGGCCGCATTCCACGGGCTGGATGCGCTCGACATTTTCGACGACCTCTTCGAACGGACCGGCGAAGACGCCGTGCGGCACCTGTTCACGGTGGCGGCCAGCCTCGACAGCATGGTCGTCGGCGAACCACAGATCGTCGCCCAGGTGAAGCAGGCCTACGATCTGGCCCTGGCCCACCGCAGCACCGGTCCCATGACGAACCAGGTTTTTCAGGCGGCGCTGCGCGTCGGTAAACGAGTGGCCAGCGAGACCTCGATCAACGAAAAGCGGGTCAGTGTCGCCAGCCTGGCGGTCGCCGACTTCGCGAAACGGATCTTCGAGCGCTTCGACGACAAGCACGTGCTGGCGATCGGCGCGGGCGAGACCTGCGAGGAGGCACTGCGCTACTTGCATGACGAGGGGGCCCGCGACGTGACGGTGGTGAACCGCAACTTCGAACGGGCCATGGCACTGGCGGAGCATTGGCGGGGCCGCGCGTTGCCCTGGGAACGGCTGGGCGAGGCGCTGGCCGCGGCCGACCTGGTCGTCAGCGCCACCGGCGCCGCAGAGCCGATCGTGACACTCGCCGATTTCCGGCGGATCGAGCCTGCCCGTTTCCAGCGAGACCTGTTCATCCTCGACCTGGCCATCCCCCGCGACTTCGACTCGGCGATCGGCAATGCGAAGAACGTCTATCTCTACACGATCGACGACCTTGAAGCGGCTTGCGAACGGAACCGCAAGGATCGCGAACGAGAGCTCCCCGCCGCGATGCGGATCGTCGAGCAGGAGACGACCCGGTTCATGGCCGAACTACGGCACCATGCCACCGGCCCGATCATCAGGCGACTTAGGCAAGGATGGGAGAAATCGAAGGACGATGAACTGCGGCGGCTATTCAACCGCCTGCCCGACCTCAGCGATCGGCAGCGCGACGAGATCCGCCAATCGTTCGACAGCCTGATTAACACGCTCTTGCACCTGCCGTTGAAATCGTTACGCGACGCGGCGACGCACGGTGGAACCCTGCACGCCTTACGCGAAGCGGTGATGAAGCTGTTTCACCTCAAGGACTGAGGTTCCTCGTTACCGCGCTACGCGTGGAATCGAGTCGCCACCTACTCTTCCTCCTCCCAATCGTCCTCATCGTCGTCATCGTCGTCGTCATCTTCATCGTCGTCCCAGTCATCATCATCATCATCGTCGTCGTCGTCGTCATCGTCCCATTCCTCATCGTCGTCGACTTCCTCCCACTCATCGTCTTCAAGGTCATCATCGTCATCTAGGTCATCGTCATCGTCGTTGTCGTTGAGGTTGTCGTCATCTTCATCATCGTCGTCGTCATCGTCCCAATCGTCGTCGTCGAGATCATCGTCTTCATCGGCCTCGGCTTGTGGGCCGCTCAGGGGCTCGATGAGACCGAGTTTCCACAGATCTTCGCGTGCCGGCTCCGGGTTGGGTGCGATACTCACTTCAGACTCCTCGTTCGAATCATTAGGGGTTAGTTCCGCTCCCCGTCCCGCGACGGGGTTTGTTTCGTTTCGTGTGTCTTTCGTCTTGCCGCCCGCGCCGCGCCGCAACAACTCCGCACGCGGCAGCTCGTCGAGGTGCCGTAGCCCGAACATTTGCAAAAACCGCTTCGTGGTCCCATACAAGAACGGGCGGCCCAGGTCATTGGAGCGTCCGACGATCCGCACCAAATCTTTATCCATCAATTGCCGCAGCATTTCGGCGCACTGCACGCCGCGGACCGCTTCGATCTCGGCCCTCGGTACGCCTTGCCGGTAACTGACGACCGCCAAGGTTTCCATGGCCGGCGCCGACAGCCGGGTTTCGACCGGGGCCTTTTGGAGCCGCCGCAACCAGCCGCCAAACTTGGGCCGCGTGAGCAGTTGAAACCCTCCGGCAATCTCTTCAATGCGGAAGGCGCTGCCCTGGGAATCATAATATCGGTTCAGTCGGCGAATTAATGTACGCGCTTCCGTGCCGTCCGCCAAGCTGGCAATTTGACCAATTCTTCGGCTTCCCAGAGGTTCGCTGGCAAGGAACAGCACCGCTTCGACCCTCGCCTCGCGCGAGTCTCGGCGTACCGAACTGTCCGATTCGACGACCGTCGTCACCGGTTTCCCGTCCGCACGTGGACTTGCTTTAAGCCAATGGCCCGCCGGTGCCGACGCAGTTAGCGCGTGACGGTAGCGCAGGCTGACGGTGTGTAACCGCTGGGCGACCGTTTGGGGAGCTGGCAGCATGCCGCTAAAAGTAAGCAGTGGGCCGCCGTCTGGCAAGACCTAATTCCGGCCCCTAAACCACTTTAGGGCCTATCCCACGCCTCGACTTGCTTGACCACCGCCTCGATGGCCTTGGCGGGGCTGGTATCCGTGGCCTCGAAGTGCCGCGTCGCCTGGCCCTGGTCCGAGAGTGCGACGTTGCAACTAAAGCGATAAAGTCCGCCGGTAACGCCCCATGTCTCCAAGCGGTAACCGGTCGCCCCCAATTGGCGCAAACGCCTTTCACCGCGGCTCAACGGATCGTCAGTGGGCGGTTCGGAGGACTCGACCGCGGGACGACCGGCCCTTTCCGCGCGGTGCGAGTCGTCCACGTCCGATTCGATGGGGGCTGAATAGGTGGTCGCCTTAAACGGCGACTCACCCCGATGTGGCGCCGGCGACTCGCCTCGCTGTGGGTCGTCGGGCTCGCGGTGTGGTCGGCGCTCGGCGCCCAGGGGAACGCGCCTTGTCTTGGCGGGCGGCCGTTCACCGCGAGACCAAAGCGATGCCGTCGACTCGTGCTCGCGGGCGGCCGTCACTCCCGTCGGTTCAGAGGCTTCGACGTTGGGCGCTTGGTTTGAGATGGGACGGATGGCTGTGATTCGGGCTCGCGGCAAACGATTCGATTGCGTTTCCGCCACCGCCTTGGCGGGCGTGGCGTCGGGGGCCGGCGTCGTGGTCTGAGAGTCGTCCGAATGTGAGGCACCCGTCGATCGCTTGGCTCCGTCGTCGGATGGCGGCACCGGCTTTGACTCTCCCTGGATCACGGATTGCACCGCTTTGGGCAGCGCGGTCCCCACCACCGCCGCCAAAGGCAGTGCGATCATGCACACGATCATGATCGTCGCGCGAAATGCCACCAACCCCGACGACTGCATGGCCGGATCGACTCCCTTCTTAATTCCGTCTTACCAGGCCCGTCCTTGGGCCCAACGTACGTGGGGATTTCTCTGAGCACTCGGTTCCCGCAGACCGCCGGTGCGGGGCCTCGCTCCGCAAGGGGCCGGGATCATACCGGCCGAGCGTGAAAATGGGCAAGGGCAAAAAGCTCCCACCCGGCCGGGTGGGATGATTGGTTTGTGGCGTTCAGAGAGTTGAAAATTCGGGCTGGATAGGGAAGATAAATGGACGTGAAATCAGTGATGAACGAACATGCCGAAAATACCCGCCAAGCAAGCGATCGCGAAGAAATCCGCGACCAAGAAAAACGCGACCAAGAAAAACGCGGTCAAAAAGAAAGGCAGCGCTAGGAAAAAGGCGGATCGAAAGTCTGTCGCAAAGGCCCAGCCGCTGCCTCGGCCGACGGTCACCGCCGAAGAGAAACTGTTTCTCTTGTTCAAGGACGACTACCACGCTCGGCAGATCTTCGACTTTCTCCGGGCCGAGACCGTGGGCGAGTTGGAGCAGTTCACCCCTCGCCAAATCGTCACCCGGCTGAGCAAGCCGATCGAGGACGCGGTCGAACGGATTCGCCACAAGTTGGCCGAAAAGAACCGATATCTGTCGGGCGACGAATCGTACCTGCTGCGGACGAGGGCGGCGAGTGCGGAGGAATAAACCGTTGCCGCTGACGATCCACCTCTGGTCGACTCTCGATGCCGCCCTGTTCCGGCCGAGATTCTGATGCGCCGTCGTAACCGGCGGCAACGAGGGTCGCCATTGCATCGGCAGTCGGTATATTGTGGGCTTCGTCCACACGAGTTTGCAGATAGGGAGCCCGTACGATGACAATGCCTCGCAATTGCACCTGGATCATCGTAGTCGCCTGTCTCTTGTCGGCCGGCACGTCGGCATGGGCCGACGAACTGCCGACGAAGCGCCTCTTGCTCCTGGGCCAAGGTCCCGACGGACACCCGCCGGCAACGCACGAGTACCTGGCTGGGCAGAGGATTCTCTCAAAATGCCTCGAACAGTCGTCGGGCCTGACCGCCGAAATCGTGCGGGCCGATGAACCCTGGACCGAAGGACCCGAGTTGATCGCCAAGGCCGACGGCGCGGTGTTGTTTGTGTCGGAGGGGGCGAAGTGGCTTCAGGACGATCCGCGAAGGCTCGACGCCTTTTCACGACTGGCCGCGCGCGGCGGCGGGCTGGCCGGTCTTCACTGGGGTATCGGCACGAAGGAACCCGCGCCGATCGAAAGCTATCTCAAGCTGTTCGGCGGCTGCCACGGCGGCCCCGACCGCCGCTTCACGGTGATCGAGGAAACCTTGCGACCCGTCGAACCTCGGCACCCGATCACCACTGGCATTCAGCCATTGCGAGTGCGCGACGAGTTCTACTTTCGCCTCAAGTTCGTGCCGGGCGATAACCAGGTCCGCCCATTGGTGACCGTGCCGATCGAAGGACGCGACGAAGCGGTCGCCTGGGCCTGGGAGCGGCCCGACGGGGGCCGTTCGTTCGGCTTTAGCGGGTTGCACTTCCACGAGAACTGGCGGCACGAATTCTACCGACGGCTGGTCGTGCAGGGCGTACTCTGGAGCTTGAAACTTCCCATCCCGCCCGAGGGCGCCAAGGTCGAGGTCGCCGAGGAGGATTTGAAGCTGAATGCGGAAGGACGAAAGCGCAGAAAAGACCACCGAGTCCCTCGTTCCGGCATGGGAACGAAACATGAGACAACGGACGCCTTGGAGGGTCGTGAATATGGCCGAGTGGTACGCTACATGAAACGCCGGCTCATCGCTGCCACCTGAATCTTTCGTACCTGGTTCCCATGCTTTGCGTGGGAACGTTGCCGCGAACGCTCCCCGTCGTTGTGACGGGGCCGCAGAGTGGCCAAAGAGACGTTACCACGCGGAGCGTGGGAACGAGAGACACCTGGGGGCTTACGCCCCCCCGCTCGCCTAATTCCTCTTCACCTATTCCGGCTTCGGCCAATGCAAGTGCTCATGCAGGAAATCAAACGTGCCGACGCCGTTGATCGAGTGCGGGCCGTCGAAGAATTCGATCGTCGCACGCTCGGCGATCTTGAGGTCGACGTAGAGCAAACGGACCTTGGCGAACTCGTAGGCCACCCACTCGTCGGGCGCGACGCCGTCGCGGTGGCCGCGCTCGACCATGAACGGCCGCGGCGCGATCAGCCCGGCCATCTCGGCATAGTTGAATGTGTTCCCCAGGTCGAACTCGAAGATCTCATATTCGCCCGTCCCGACGTAGCTGTATCGGGAACGAGTCGAAGTGTTCTTCCAGATCCACTCGTTGAAGTCGGCCGAGCAGATCGAAAGACAGTATTTCGTCACGAGCGCCGGCACGCGCATCGCCGTCTTGCCGCCGTAGGAGAGGCCGTAAAAGCCGATCCGCTCTGGATCGACGATCGCAAGCGAGGCGAGCCAATCGACAATCTGCTGGTGCTGCGGCACGATCGTCGAATAGAGCGTCTTCTTGATCGGATTGCTCTTGCGCTGCAAAGTGCGGAAGCGGTCAGTGAAGATGTACGGGTTCTGCGGCGAAAACGTGATGAAGCCCCGCTCGGCGAGCCGGTTGGCGAACTGATGGTAATAGGGGCTTTCCACTTTGGGGTCGGCCACGTCCTGGGGCCGCCCCTCCAACCCGTGCTGGCAGACGACCACCGGCCGCTTTTCGCCGGGCTTGATGTCCTTGGGCACCAGCAGGATGCCATAGGCGAAGACATCGGGAAAGACATCGAGGACGACGTCGTAGCCCGTGTACTTGGCTTCGTCGTAGACCTTGCGCGAGCGGACGTTTGGTTTTGAAAGCGGCAGCTCGAAGCGGCCGATGACTTCGTCGTAAAACAGCTTGCGGTACTGCTCGGAGGTTTCCCGCCATTTTTCCACTGAGCGGCTGCCGCGATCGGCCCGCTCCCAATACTTCGTCCGCGTGTATTCACTTTCGCGCAAAAGGGCCTGGGTGAATTCGGTCATTTCGTCGATTTGCCGCTTGAGCCGCACTTGGGGATCGAATCCCGGCCGGTCGTAGCTGGGCGAGGCACCCGACGGGGTCAATTCGGCGACTTTCAGCCAATGAAGGAATTGCCCGAGCGTCGGATCGCCACACGGCGGACCGTCGCCATTACCCGCGTGGACGAGCGTGGCAGGTGCGGCGTTGAGCTCCGACGACAGCCCGATCGCGCGAAAATACTCGTCAATCACGTCTTTCACGCTTGGCGTAGTCAGTTTGCCGGGGGCGGCGCCGCCGGAACGACCTTCGTGCGGCGCGGGGGGGCCATTGATTTCCGGCACGCGGCTGGCCTCGACGACCAGCCCGCGCGGCGCGATCAGGCTGGCCAGCTCGGCGTCGCCAAATTCGAAGAGCAAGGCGAACACATTGCGATATATCGGTTCTTCCCAAACATTCTCACGCGGACCAAAATATCCGCTCACGAATGTGGAGTCGATCCGCGTGTCGAGCGCGCCGGAGTAAAGTGCCAACAGGCCGCCTTCGGCATAACCCGCCACGCCGATCTTGGGATCGTCCTTACCGGCCTCCGCGGTAAAATAATCGACCAGGGCCAAGACTTTTTGCACTTCATAGCCGATGATGTGCCGGCCCATCTCGAAGGCCTGGCGGTAGATGAACTCGCGGTGCGGCTGGTTCAAGCGTCGCTCGCCGTTGACTGTCATCGAGAAGGTGTCGGAGCGGTCGATGAGCATGGGCACCACAACGCGGCAGCCGCTCTCAGCCAGCCGCCGGGCGAACTGCGCCTCAGACGCGACACCAGGGACCAGCCCAACAAGCATTTCGGGCGTCTGGTCGGCGTCGGGGATCGCGACCACGTCGGCCAGCGGCTTTTCGCGATTGGGCTTGAGCAGCAATCCTTCGCCTGTCATGCCAGGCAGCACCGGCCAACGGACCGCGTAGACCTCGTACCCCTCGCCGCGGCCGACCAGAGAGGGCTGGCTCGTCGTGCCAACCAGCTCCAGCGCGTCGCACTTTTGGCGCGGGTCGAAGGCACCGATGATCTTGGCCAGCCGCGCCCGGTTGGGCGCGACCGACTCATCGTACTTTTCGGCCGACGAGAAATCGCGCTGCCAGTGTTTCTCGCGATCCGCCTTGGCCGCTTCGATCTGATCAAGCAGGAACTTGTCGATTCCCTGGACCATCAGGTCGGCCAGGTCACCCTCGATCGTCAGAGGGTCGGTGCCGGGGTAAGGTTCGGCGGCGATCGCCCGCTGGGACTCGCAAATCGCGGCAATACCGAGCACCGCGAGAAGCGCCGCGCGTAGTTGCCGTTCTATGCTCCAATTCGATGGCCATTGGCGATGCATGGCGTTTTGCTCCTTGATAGGTTGCTGCCCCCAGTTCCACGACTTATCATGCAGAACCACGGACTACTGACAACGGACCACTGACGACCTCAGCCACCACTATACTTGCCCCAACCGCAGGAGCAACCATGCCGCACAACGACTCGCTCGACCGCAGGACGTTTCTCCGTTCGACGGGCGCCGCCCTGGCCATTGCCACCGCGGCCACGGCCACCGGCGCCACGACGCTGGCCGCCGAAAAGCCCGACGCCAAGAAAATGAAAAAGGCAGTCAAATGGGGGATGATCCAACACGAAGGATCGGTGCTCGACAAGTTCAAGCTTCTCAAGGAACTGGGCTACGACGGCGTCGAGCTCGACGCCCCCAGCAGCCTCGACAAGGACGAGGTTCTCGAAGCCCGCGACACGACGGGCTTGCCGATCCACGGCGTCGTCGATTCAGTCCATTGGAACGACACGCTTTCGCACCCCGATCCCGAGGTCCGCTCGCGCGGAGTGCAGGCGCTCGAACAGGCGCTTCGCGACAGCAAGCTCTACGGCGGCACGACGGTGCTGTTGGTGCCGGCCGTCGTGAACAAGCAGGTTTCCTACGCGGATGCCTACCAACGTTCGCAGGCCGAGATCAAGAAGGTCTTGCCGCTGGCCGGTGAACTGGGGATCAAGATCGGCCTGGAAAACGTCTGGAACAACTTCCTGCTCAGCCCGCTCGAAGAAGCCCGTTACATCGACGAGCTCGAATCGCCGCAGGTCGGGGCCTATTTCGACGTCGGCAACGTGCTTCGCTACGGCTGGCCCGAACAATGGATTCGCACGCTGGGCGCGCGGATCATCAAGGTCGACATCAAGGAATTCAGCCAGAAAAAAATGAACGAAGAGGGTCTGGGCAAAGGCTTCGGCGTCGAGCTGCTCGAAGGCGATTGCGACTGGCCGGCCGTGATGGCGGCGCTCCGCGATATCGGCTATCACGGCTGGGGCACCGCCGAGATTCCCGGCGGCGGACGCGAGCGGCTGAGGAAGATCGCAGGGCTGATGGACAAGATTTACGCGAGTTAACCTCTATTCCCGCGACGCCGCCGCTCGACATATAATCCGTCACGCCGCTTGGTGCGACACGGCGGAAAAGCGCGCAAGTCCCGATGGGAGCCTCGACGTTCGGAATTCTCACGAATTCCGCCACGGTTGCGGACACAAACCAGGAAACGAAAGTCAACGTGAAAATCGCGTACCTCGATTGCAATAGCGGAATCAGCGGCGACATGACGCTCGGCGCCCTGGTCGACGCCGGCGTCGAGCTGGCGGCGATCAGCGATGGCATCGACTCATTGGGACTGGCCGGCGTGAAGCTGGTGGCCAACGAGGTCAAGCGCAAGGGCTTCCGCGGCACGCACATCGTCGTCGAGCACCAGCCGGAACACGCCCACCGGCACTTGCACCACATCATCGACATGATCGATGGCAGCCGGCTTTCGCAGCGGCAAAAGGACCTGGCCAAGCGGATCTTCACGCGACTGGGCGAGGCCGAGGCCAAAGTGCACGGCACGACGATCCGCAAGGTGCATTTCCACGAAGTCGGGGCGGTCGATTCGATCGCCGACATCGTGGGCGCGGCCATCGGCTGGGACCTGCTGGGTGTCGATCGCATCGTCTGTTCGCCCGTGCCCACCGGCCGCGGCACAGTTTCCATCGCGCACGGGCTGTGCAGTATTCCGGCCCCGGCGACGGCCGAGCTGCTCACCGGCATTCCACTGGCCGAATCGCAGGTTTCCGCCGAGCTGACCACGCCCACGGGGGCGGCGATCGTGGCCACGTTGGTCGACGGCTTCGGTCCGGTACCGGCGATGAAGATCGAGCGGATCGGCTACGGCGCCGGCACGCGCGACCTGGCCGAGCAGGCCAACATGCTGCGGCTGTTCGTCGGCGAGGCAGTCGAGGCCCTGGCCGCCGACCAGGCCTGGGTCGTCGAGACGAACCTCGACGACGTGTCGGGCGAAGTGATCGGTTACGCCACGAACAAGCTCTGGGAGACCGGCGCGCTCGACGTCTACACCACCCCGATTCAAATGAAGAAGAACCGGCCGGGCATCACTCTGACCGTGCTCTGCCAGTCCGTCCAGATCGAAAAGGTCGAAAAGATTCTGTTTCGCGAGACTGGCACGTTAGGCGTTCGCCGATGGCCCGTCAGCCGACACAAGCTTGAGCGCAAGCCGCACCAGGTGCAAACCGCGTACGGGCCGATCGACGGCAAGCTGGGCTGGATCGCGGGCCAGGAACCGAGCTTCTCTCCGGAGTTCGAGTCGTGCAGCCGCGTGGCAAGCGAGCGCGGCCTTCCGTTGAGAGAGGTTTACGAAGCGGCGCAAGAGGCGTTCGGTCGCGCTGCGATGAAGGATGAAGGTTGAAGGATGATGACCGCTGACAAATGACCACTGACAAATGACCAAGGACGATTGACCAATCATCATGTGGCTTCTGGCGGAAATTGAATTCGCGAAAATCATCTGTCTCTCGATGTTGGTGCTGACCTGCGGTTGGCTGCTGGTGCGCACGTACCGGCAGCCAAGTCGGGCGACGCGGCCCGCTCGCGACTCGTCGTCGGCCGGGCTCGACGACAAGATCGACGTCTTGCAGCGTCTGATCGGCGAGGCCGATCAGCGCATCGCGTGGCTCGAAGCATTGAATGATCGAGCGGCTCGGTTGACCGCGGGCGAGCCGTCTTCGAGCCCGCCGTTTCACCCAGACGCCCGCCCGGCCGACCACGAGGCGCCGCGGTGGGGCGGCGCGAAAATCGGCCTGCGCGTCGACGCGCCGGTCCACCACACCGCATCGCCGGCCGCGCGACGGCACGAGGAAATCTATGCGCTGGCCGATTCAGGCCTGGCCAGCGCGGCCATCGCCACTCGCATCGGCAGCCCCGTGGGTGAAATTGAGTTGATCCTCGGGTTGCGGCAAACTCGCGGTTAGAATTCACGCGGCCGACAACGAGACGTTGGTCATGCGAAATTGGTGGAAGTCTCATTTTCGGTCGCGTGAATCATAGACCGAGCGCCCCGTCGAACCTACTTCATGCCCGACCCTACCCCCCAAACATTCCGTGTGGCGCCCGACCAGGCGCATCGGACGTTGGCTTCGCTGTTGCGCGGGTGGCTGCCGGGAATGGCCTGGTCGGACGTGCAACGGTTGATTCGAAAGCGCCACGTTCTGGTGAGCGGAAACCTCTGCCTCGACGCCGGTCGGCGATTGCGGCCCGACGAGGTCGTCAAGCTCCTGGAACACCCGACCGCGCCCCCGGCGCGCGAAGACGACGTGCGGATTCGTTTTCTCGACCGTCATCTGGTAGTGGTCGAAAAGCCGTCGGGCATGACTTCGGTCCGGCATGCCGAAGAGCGGCACTGGTCGCGGCAGCGCAAGCAAATTCAGCCGACCCTCGAGGATCTGCTGCCGCGGCTGATTGCCAAAAAGGAGGGCCGCGGTCAGCGAGGTCGGCGCGGGGCGCGGCCCGGGAAGCTGCCGCCGGTGCGGCCGGTACACCGGCTCGATCGCGACACCAGCGGTCTGATGGTCTTCGCGCGCTCGGCGCAAGCCGAGCGGCACCTCGCCGGGCAATTCCGGCGGCACTCGACCCAGCGCCGCTACCTGGCAGTGGCCCAGGGGGACGTGCCGGCGCGAACGATCGAATCGAGGTTGATCCGCGACCGGGGCGACGGCCGGCGCGGCAGCACGACCTCGACCAATCTCGGCAAACACTCCGTGACGCACGTGCGGCCGATCGAGCGGTTCACCGGCTACACGCTCGTCGAGTGCCGCTTGGAAACGGGCCGCACGCACCAGATTCGCATCCACCTGGCCGAATTGGGGCACCCGTTGTGCGGCGAATCGATCTACCACACGCCGCTTGGCGGCACGGCGGCGATTGACCGCAGCGGAACTGGGCGGCTCGCGCTGCACGCCACGGAACTGACCCTCGAACACCCCGTCACGGGTGAAGAGTTGCATTTCAAGATGCCGCTGCCCAGCGATCTCGACGCGCTACTCGATCGGCTTCGCCGCCTAAGGAGTTGACCCCGGCTGCGAGATCTGCTGTCGGACCAGCCAGACGGCGGCTTGGGTACGGTCCCGCACACCGACTTTCCGCAACAAATGCTGCACGTGTTCCTTGACCGTTTCGGAACTGATGCCCAACTGCTCGGCGATCTCCTTGTTGGTCAGACCCTTGGCCATGTGTTCCAGCACATCGGCTTCGCGACGCGTGAAGACGATTTCGCTCTCACCATTGCCGCTGCGCGGTCCCATGGCGCGGTGCAACCGGCGTAGTTCATCGGCTCGCCAAAGGCGCTGGCCGGCCGCGGCCGAACGGATCGCCGCCAACAAGCCTTCCCGGTCCAATCCCTTGAGCAGGTACCCGCAGACCTCGGCGGCCAGCGCGCGGGCGGCCGACCGCGGACTTTCGTCGGTCGAAAAAACGATGGTCGCGATCGTGGGGTGCCGTTGTTTGACGAGCGCCAGCGTTTGCAGCGCGTCGGCGCCGGACAGGCGGATTTCCGAAAGTACGACCTGAGGACCGCAGGAATCGGCCAATCGGGAAAGGTCTTCGATGGTGGCGGCCTCCCCGACGATCTTGATTTCGCCGGCCAACCAGCGGGCCAATCCCGCACGGACGACTTCCTGGTCGTCGGCAATCAATAATGCGATGGACATGTTCTGACGTCTCTTAAGCGGGGCGGCCGGAAAATGACTTGCTTTGGGCCTAATCCACTTGACCGTGTTTTTCCGACCGCTATTCGAATGGCCAATTGAAGTGTACCGCGCCGAAACTCCCGGTGCGACCGTCTTTGACTTTTTCTCACGGCGAAACGGCCGCCCCACCGCTCACGGCGGCCCCATTTTCATTCCAACCTCACTCTTGAGACCCATCCCCAGATCCCAACCCTTTCTCTCTCTCGAAAAAAGTTCCCACCCGGAGTGCGCCGCCCGATTGGGAGACTTCTGCCGTGTACCGGACAAACATTGCACCTTACCCAGCTTCTCGGTCGAAACAGACCTTCGTGAATTCTTTCTCGGATCATTCGCGGTCGGCCGTCAAACAGCCCGGCGATGTCGCATTTCGCAGCCTGGTCGAGGCCGCGGAATGCATGATCGTGATCGTCCGCGAAGACCGTTCGATCGCCTACTTCAGCCGTTTCGCGGAATCCCTCACGGGCTATGCCGCCGAGGACGTGGAGAACCTGGATTTCTGCGGCACATTCGTGCCTCCGGCCCAACAAACGGCGTTCGCCAACGAATTGCGGCGCGCTTGGGATGGTGAGCCGCGCCGGGGGTTCGAGGGGTTCGTCGTCTGCCACGACGGCACCGTGCGCTGGATGCTTTGGAACGCGCGGCGGCTGGTCGGCGAATCGGGCGATTCGGCCGTCCTGGCCGTCGGCCAGGACATCACCGATCTCAAGCGGGTGCAGGACCAGCTTCTGCAATCGGAGCGCCTCGCCGCCATCGGCCAGATGGTCGCCGGCCTGGCGCACGAAAGCCGAAACGCCTTGCAGCGCAGCCAGGCCTGCTTGGGCATGCTGGCCAAGCGGATCAGGGACCAGCCCGAGGCGCTTGAATTCGTGGCGGGCATCCAACAGGCCCAGGACGACCTGTACCGCCTTTACGAGGGAGTACGCGGCTACACCGCGCCAATTCGGCTGAAGCGAGAACGCTGTGACCTGGGCCAGGTGCTCCATGAGGCGTGGTCGCAGCTCGATTCATCTCGCCGCGGGCGCGAGGCACGGTTTCGTGAACATGGTGATCGGCAAGACCTGGCCTGCGACGTCGACCGCTTCGCCGCCGCGCAGGTGTTCCGCAACGTCCTGGAAAACTCGCTTAGCGCCACGCGCGGTACCGCGCTGATCGACATCACCTGGTCGGCCGGCGTGCTGGAACAAGTGCCTGCCCTGCGCGTCGCGCTGTGCGATGACGGACCCGGCCTGAACGACGAACAGCGGCGGCGGATCTTCGAGCCGTTCTACACCACCAAGACCCACGGCACCGGCCTGGGCATGGCAATCTCGAAACGGATTGTCGACGCCCACGGCGGCCGGATCGCCGTGGATCCTACCCGAGATTGCGGCACCAAGATCGTGATTGACTGGCGAAGGAGAGCATGATGGCGCGCTCGTTGAGAATCGTGGTGGCCGACGACGAACCGCGGATGCGCGCTTATCTACGCGAAGCGCTGATCGACCTCGGCCACGATGTCGTGGCCGTGGCGGCCAGTGGCCGTGAGCTGGTCGAAGCGTGTCGGGCGGCACGGCCCGAACTGGCCGTCACCGACGTCAAGATGCCCGACTTCGACGGCATTGAAGCCACCGCCGAAATCTGCCGGGAGATGCCGCTGCCCGTCGTGCTGGTCTCGGCCTACCACGACCAGGCGACCGTCGAGCGGGCCGAGGCGGCGGGCGTGATGGCATACCTCGTCAAGCCGATCGTCGAAGCCGACCTGGGGCCCGTGATCGCGCTGGCCATCCGCCGCTTCGACGAGCTGCAATCGCTCCGCAAGGAAGCCGCCGATCTGCGGCAGACGCTCGAAGAACGCAAGCTCATCGAGCGGGCCAAGGGACTCTTGATGAAGACGGCGGGTGTGGACGAGGCAAACGCCTTCCAACGCCTGCAGAAGCTGGCCAGCCAGAAGAGCAAGAAGCTGATCGACGCCGCACGCATGGTACTCGCGGTGGAAAGCGCTTTCTCATAGGTTCGTCTCCGCCAAAGCCCGTGCCAGGTCGCGGATCTTACGTAGAACGGCGACGTGGTCCGGCGTCCAGCCGGCGATCGTGCTTGCCGGGGGATGTTCGTCGCCCAGTCCGGCATGGCGCGAGCCGTGCAGGCGCGACAGAATCAGGTCGCGAATGCGCGCCGCGTCGGCCACTCCCTCGACCAGTCCACGATGTCCGGCCGTGGCGGGCGAGCCGTGGCCCGCGGCGGCCTGTTTCCCGCCTCCTCCGGCCGTATCGACGTGAACGTCGGCAATACCGAACCAACGCTGCACGGGTCCCTGGTTCACCTCGACGTTCTGCACGTTCTCGAACGTGATCGTCGTTTCGTGAATCGTCCAGATTCCCCGGCGGATGCGCAGGCTCCGCCCACTCATCACGTACCAGGTCGTGTCGTACTGCAAGTGAATCGCGATATAGGCCACGATGCCGGGAAGCACGGCGATGGCGAGCGCGGGTAGCGCCAGGATCGCTCCGGCCAGCGGAGAGGCGGCCGCCGTGGCAATCCAGCCGATGAGAATCATTCCGTCCATGATCGTCAACACCACCCAAAACTTGAACTTCAAGTAATGCAGGAAGCCCTCGGCGGGGCGAAAAGCATCCAACGTTTCGCCAGGCGGGACGGGTAGCGCCGGCGGCCGGTCGGGGACGCGGAACCAGAGGACCAACACGCTCCAAAGCCCCAGGTAAATCCAACGGCTCGCCCGCTCGACTCGTCCGCTCGCTTCCGTCGCGCTCATTCGGCCGCCCCCCTCCGCGCGGCCAGTTGGCCAAGTGCATCGCGGATGTCACGCAGCAGGCCGAGTGCTTCGTCTCCCCGCGGTTCCGCAGGGCCGCCGCTGCCTTGCTCGTGCGGCGCGTGATCGCGGGCACCCCGCATCTTGGCATAGAGGAAATCGCGCAGCGCGTCGGCCGCCAGGACTCCCTCGATGGCCATCTCCGGGCTGGAGCTGCCCGACGCCGTCTGGATCGAGACGGTCGCCTGACCCAACCAGCGCTGCAGGAGGTTGCGGGTCAGGTGGATGTCCTGGATGCGGCGGTACGTGAGGTAGATTTCGCGCCGGAACAAGATTCCCCAGCTCATGGAGACGCCTTCCCCGTCGAAACGGTAGCGCAGCGTCTCGTACTTGAAAAAGAGCGGCAGTATGGCCACGAAGACTCCCGGCCCCGTCAGGAGCGACACGATCAGGTAATACCACATCAAGGCCTTGTCGGGGCGCGTGATCGTGAGCGGATCGAAGCCGCCCGTGGACGTGGTGGAATCGGACATGGTACGAACTCCGGCCAGCGAACGAACGACGACATGTTATCTCATTTTCGTCGCCGGCACGAGGCGCGCTACGAGCGGTGTCGTGGCCATCGTGGTCACGATGGCCATCAGGACCATCATGGCGAACAACGTCGGCGATATCACCCCCAGGTCCAATCCGATGTTCAGCACGACCAACTCCATCAGGCCCCGCGTGTTCATCAGAATCCCCAGCGCGGCTCCGTCACGCCAACCCATCCCGGTGAGCCGGGCGGCGGCGATTGTGCCGCCAAATTTGCCGAGCGTGGCCACCAGGATTACCAGTCCACAGATCAGCCACGAGGCAAGTCCCGAAACCAGGCCGATTTCGGTCCTCATCCCTGTGAAGGCGAAGAAGGCGGGCAGCAGCAGGATCTTCACGGGGTCTTCCAGCTTGTAGTTCAGTTCGCGGGCCAGCGCGCTGTCGTGTGGGATCACCACGCCAAGCAGGAAAGCCCCGAAAATCGCGTGAATTCCGATCCATTCGGTGCTCAACGCCGAAAGCAGAACGGCGACGAAGGCCAGCGCCGTGACGCCCGGCGTGAGGTGATCGTCGTGGCGATGGACGATCCAGTTCGTCGCGGGCCGAACCGCCACGAAGATGAAGCCGATATAGGCCAGCGCACCGGCGATCACCACCAGCGCTTCGCCGACTTCTCCTTTGGCCACGCCCACCACCATCGCCAAAAGGCACCAGGCCGTGACGTCGTCGGTCGCCGCGCATGAAAGGGCGACTACGCCGAGCGTGGTCTTGGTCATCTGCCGATCGGTCAGGATGCGCGCCAGCACCGGAAAGGCCGTGATCGACATGGCCACGCCTAGAAACAGCGCAAAAGTCGTGAAGCTGACGTGCCCCTCGGCAAGTCGTGGATACAGCCCCAACGCCAAGACCGCGCCGAGCAAAAACGGGGCCACGATGCTCGCGTGCGAAATGGCTACGGTCGTATGGGCCCGGTCGCTCAAGAGCTCGGTGTTCAATTCCAATCCCACCAGGAACATATACAAAATGATGCCAAGATTGGCGACGATGCCAAGAGAACCAGCGACCGACGTGGGCAGCAGCCAGTCTGAAACCGCTGGTGCGATCCAACCCAAAAGGGACGGGCCCAACATAACGCCGGCCAGCATTTCGCCGATGACGGGCGGCTGCTGAAAACGGCCCAACACGACGTTGAGCAGCCGAGCCGTGACGATTACGGCGGCCAGGGACAGGAGCACGTGAAACAAGGGGCTGGCGAGCGGGGCGTCGGCGGCGTTTCCGGAAGCTGCCGTTTTCGCCGGTAGGGCCGGCGTCAACGATGCGCCGAAGTGGACGATCAATAGGAACAGCCCGACGGCGGCGGCCACCATCAAAACATAGGCGGCCAGCACGCGCCGTTTGCGGGCCGTCGCGATCCATTCCATCGTTGTCATAAGCGGTAGTCGCAGGTGTCGGGAGCCAGGAAGCCGCGACCCAGTATATATCGTCCAGACAATAGTTGTCTAGACAACTATATGCCGCGTGCTCTTGGCGGCCCGCGTCAGCAACTTGCCAGCGGCTTCCGCTCGCTAGCTGCTGCCGCGACGGGTAGCGCGGCCCGGCGTACGGCGGGTTCGCAGTTGGTCGCCGCTTCCAGCCAGATGGGAACTCCCTTGAACGACGGGGTCTTCGAAAGCGGATCGAGCCGCCGCGAGACGAGCACATTGGCCTCGGGATAGTACATCAGGGCGTTCCCCGGCTTGATCTTGGGAAAGGCGCGGATGACGATCCCGTCCAAGGCGCCGGTTTCGCTGCGCACGGTCACTCGCCTGTCCGCATTCAACCCCAGCCGCTCGATGTCGTCGGGGTGGACGAGCACCACGTCGCGGCGGTCGATGCCGCGGTAGAGATCGTAGTCCTCGTAGACCACGGTGTTGAACTGCCCCTCGCTGCGCACCGTCATCAACCGCAACTGGCCTTCGCCGCCCAGCAATTCCGGCAGCGCGTGCGTGTGCAGCTTCGCGCGGCCCGTGGCCGTGGGGAACCGCGGCACGTGGAGCACGCGGCCGGCGATCTGGAACTCCTGCTTGGTTTCGCCGATTTCAGCCAACTTCTCGAAGCCGGGCACGATCGCCGCGACTGCCTTGCGAATTTGCCCCGTGTCGCGAAGCTCGCCCCAATCGACCGGCCCCTCCGCGCCCAGCACTCGCGAGGCCATGTCGGCGACGATCTGCACTTCGCTCCGCGGTCCCTCGTGCCGCGCGGGGCCGCCGTCGCTGAGCCGCACGTAGTTGAACATCGACTCTTGCGTCGTCGGCTGCGGCTCTTCGTCGCGCGCCAGCACGGGCAGGATGATCGTCTCGGCGGCAAGCCCGTGCGCATGGGAGGTGTTCAGCGTCGTGTTCAAATAGACGACGAGCTCGAGTCTTGCCAGGGCGGCCGCGGCGAAGGCGGCGTCGGGGTTCGAGCCGTAAAGATTGCCGCCGAGGCAAACGCCGAGTTTGAGCCTTCCCGCATGGGCGGCCTCGATGCACCCCAGCGTGTCCAGGCCCGGCTGCGTGGGAAGCTGAACGTGAAAGTAGTCTTGCAAACGCTGGAAGACGGCTTCCTTCAATTTGGGTGTGACGCCCACCGAACCGATCCCCTGCACGTTCGAGTGGCCGCGGATCGGCAACAGCCCGCAATGCGGCCGGCCGACCATGCCCCTCATCAAAGCCAGGTTGGCGATCGCTTGCACGTTCTGGACGCCGTGGGCGTGATGGGTGATGCCCATCGTCCAACTGAACACGACCGACTCGGCCTTGGCGTAGCGATCGGCGAGCTTGTCGATTTCATCCTTCGGCACGCCGGACTTGCGGTAGATCTCGTCCCAATCGAGCCCGCGCAGGTAGAGCGAATACTGCTCCCAACCGTCGCAGTGCCGCGTGAGAAACTCGACGTCGGCGGCCTGCGTCTCGTCGATCCGCTTGGCGATACCGGTCAGGAGCGCCAAGTCGCCGCCGATGTCGGGCTGCACGTAGTGGCTTGCGATTTCACTCCCCAGGAACAGGCTCCGCAGGTCGCTTGGAACGCGGAAGTTGACCATGCCCGTCTCGACCACCGGGTTGATCACGACCACGTCGCCGCCGCGCCGGCGCACCTGCATCAGGGTGCGCATCAGGCGAGGATGGTTGCTGGCCGGGTTGCCTCCGATGACGAACACCAGCTCGGTCTCGTCGAGATCGGCCAGATCGATCGTGGCCGTGCCGCCGCCCACCGCGCTGGTGAGGCCGACGCCGCTGGCCTGGTGGCAATAGTAGCTGCAGTTATTGACGTTGTTCGTGCCGTAGAGCCGGGCGAAAAGCTGCAACAAGAACGCGGCTTCGTTCGAGCTGCGCCCGCTGAAGTACCAGAACGTCTCGTCGGGAGTCAGGCCCTTGAGTCTGGCCACGATCCGTTCAATGGCATCGTCCCAAGTGATCGGTTGGTAATAATCGGTACCGCGCCGGTAAAGGGCCGGCGTGGTGATCCTGCCGCACGATTCGAGCTCACGGGGCGAAAACGCCTGCAATTGGGGGATCGAGTAGGTACACCAGAACTCAGGGCGAATGGCGCCTTGCATGTCGGCGGCCATCGCCTGGAGCGACTTCTTGCAGAATTCGGGGAAATGGCCCTGTTCGTTGACCATGCCGCCCGCCTGCCCGCCCATCCCCAGGGCGCAGGTCTTGCAGGCGTTTTTGGTCCGCATCGCCTTCCAGAGCTTCCAGAGGCCGCCGACCTCGCGCCCTTTTCGCAGCGTGTACCAGATGGCCGGCCAACCGCCGCCCGATTTGACTTTTCGCATGGCAAACGCCTGGGAGCTTAACGCCTCGATCGGTTCCGATCCGTGGATTCCAGTCTATCACCCTTCGTGGGTCGACTAAAGTGGTTCGGTTACCCGTAATGTCGCCTTTCGCTGGAGCGAAAGAACGCCCTTTCGCTCCAGCGAAAGAGGCCGTTGCCGAAGCCGAAGGCAGCGGGGAGCCAGGCGGCGACCGGCAGGGAGGCGAAAAATCAAAACGGCCCGCCCAAAAGTTTGGATCGGCGATGCGACTGGGCAGGCCCCGTAGTCGCGGCACTCCATCACGGGGGCCCGTCAGGCTGCGTCGCCATTGGCTCTCCGGCAATCTCCGCCACGGAGTGTCGGAACTACGTCCCGAGCGGTCCTGCCCGATTTTTGAGCACACTTCGGCGACCTAAAACCCCGCCTCGAACGGTCGCTTTGGCATATAATTACATCTGCTGAAAACGTGTTGAACTAACCGCTTCGCGGGGGCGGGCGGAGCCGGTTGCGTGTACATCGTGAACTGCGGCGAGTACGCCCCCAGCGGTGGGTCGGCTGGCGGCCACGAGCCGGTGTGGCCTTACTTGCCGTGCGACAACAGCAAGGCC
>DATLQY010000125.1:0-7698 GCA_035534975.1 Pirellulales bacterium | reverse complement strand
GGGGCCTTCACGCTTGGCCGCGGGAATGCAAGCGGAACGGAGAAAAACGAATCCGAATACCCCAAAAAGTGAGTCCGCGAACGGCGGAGCAAAGCCGTGCATCGGGCCACCCTACTTCGAACCCCACGTGTTGACACCAGTGAAAGGGGAGGGGTTTCGGATTCGTTTTTCTCCGTGAAGCGTTGGGCCCGGCGACGCGGCGCTGTCGCCGGTTTGCCACGGCGTTCGGGGCGGCGCCGGATTTTTAGCGGTTGGCCCATTTCCCCAAAAACTGGGCTTGACCGGTTTTTTTTCTACACTTCCCGCATGCTGACCGCCCCACGTCACTCTTCCTCTGTTGGACGCCGCTTTGGCGATGATCCGCTTTCCCCAGCTTTGGCCAGCGGCGGCACGTTCTTCGAGCGAACTTTGTTGGCGGCGCCGCCGACCACCTATACGAGTCTGGCAATGACCCTCATGTCGCCGCGAGGCGGTCAGCATCTTGTCTTGTTATTTCTGGTTCGTGTTACCGCATGGAGGCTTTATGAACGTGAAGGCCGACGCGGGAATCCCGGCCGCTGCGGCATTCGACGCGGACGTGGCCACGCTGCAGGCGCTCCTCGGAGAGGCGTAGTGCGCGTCGCCCCCCGTGGCGAACATCGCTACCGCCTCGCCCAGGTGCGGAGCGGAACGTGCCGTGGCGCCGCGGCGACAGCGCCGCACCGCCGGCTGCGGCGCTTCACGGAGAAAAACGAATCCGAAACCCCTCCCCTTGCCGTGCTGTCGACACGTGGGGTTCGAAGTAGGGTGGCACGAGGGGACAATGACGAGACTTGGCGACGTCGCGACGTCACAGCGCGCGGCGTATTCTCCGCGGCGGTCGTCCGCCCCGACCCATGCTGGGGGCCTTCTTGAGTGGTTCTTCGGTGCCGTCGTCGGCGCCTTGATCGTCGGCACCGGCCGCCATTTGCGCGGCCGTCGCCGTTGGCTTGGGAGCCGCGTCGAAGCCCTCGATCTCCGCCCGCTTCAAGAGCCGATCGATCCGCATTTCGATCCGCGTTAGCTCAGGGCCTTCTTCCGGCGTGACGAAAGTAAAGGCCACGCCTTCACGGCCCATGCGGCCCGTGCGGCCGACCCGGTGCACGTAGTCGTCGCAAAAGCTGGGGATGTCGAAATTGATGATGTGCGAGATGTTGGTCACGTCGATGCCGCGGCCCACCACGTCGGTGGCCACCAGGCAACGCACCTGGCCGTCGCGAAAGCGGGCCATGGCGCGATCTCGCGATTTCTGAGGCAGGTCGCCGTGGATGCAGTCGACCGCCTCGAACTTCTTCTGCAAATTGCGGTGGACGCGCTCGGTGCCCCGCTTGGTGCGGCAGAAAACGATCGATTGCCGTGGGTCTTCGCGCCGCAGCAGCTTGACCAGCAGCTCGAACTTTCGTTCGGGAATGACGGTGAAGTAGAACTGTTCGATCGTCTCCACCGCAACGTCGGTGGGCGAGAAGTTGAGCGTCTCGGGATCGCGCATATAGCGAGTCGCCAGCCGCGCGACCGGCGGCGGCACGGTGGCGGAAAGCAACATCGTCTGCCGCGAGGCGGGCACGCGGCGAAGAATTTTTTCGATGTCGGGCCGAAAGCCGATGTCGAGCATTCGGTCGGCCTCGTCGAGGACGACGAAGCGCAATTCGCTCAGGTTCAGCGTTCCTCGCCCCATGTGATCGAGCACGCGGCCCGGCGTGCCTACCACGCAGTCGGCGCCTCGCTGGAGCTTTTCGATCTGGGCGCGGATCGGCATGCCGCCATAGACGGCCACGGTGTGAACCTTGCGGCCGTGGGCGAGCTTGATCATCTCATCGCGAACCTGCACGGCCAGTTCGCGGGTCGGTACGAGCACCAGCGCCTGCGGCGCGTGCCCGCCCTTGCGGTTTTCGAGTCGCTCCAGAATCGGAATCGAGAATGCCGCCGTTTTGCCCGTCCCGGTGCGGGCCTGGCCCAGCACGTCGATGCCGGCCAGGGCACGAGGAATCAAGCCGGCTTGCACGGGCGTTGGCTCCAAATAGCCGGCCGCGTCGAGCGAGGTGAGCATCGTCTCCGAGAGTCCAAGATTTCTGAACCCGCTCGCGGATTCGACAGGCAAGTGCGACAATGCGGCTGAAACCTCCGACCCACATGGTGACAATTGCCCCGATGGACCTAACCGTATCAAGGCCATAGGCTTTCGTCAATACAATACAATAGGCCGACGCGCTGGCCCTTGGGCAAGCGCGTCGGCCTTTCTCGTCGTAGTCATGTTCCGCCGCGTTGGACCGGGCGCCCTAGCGCGGCGGCGGACGTCGTTTAACGCTTGGTTTTGCGCTTCGCGGTCGTCTTCTTCTTCGCGCCGGCCTTCTTGGTCGACCGCTTGGCGGTCTTCTTGGCGGCGGGTCGGGCCTTGGGCGAACGCTTCGCCGTCTTGGTGGCCTTCTTCGCCGTCTTCTTGGTCGTCGCTTTCCGCTTGGTTGCCATATCCGTGGCTCCTCAAATGATGGGCGCCCCTAGGAATCGTCAACGAATTCGTTTCCCCCGGGCGCCCGCAAGGAGGAAACCAGCGGGAAGATTGGCGCGACTTTCGCCGTGCCGCTTCCCAACTTGGAGTATTGAACCACGTTTGACCGTTTCGCGTCAAGGCGAATCTCGCCCGCGGCACCGCCGGCGTGGTATAAACGATCGCGGTGAAGCATGGAAAACACGTTCGATCACGTCCTGCGAGATCTCTCGGCGCTGGCGCGGCCGGCGCGAACCGGCGACGACGCGCGCGATGCGCGCATGGCCGACGAAAGAACGCTTGCCGATCTCGTCGATGCGCTCGCGCGGGGTGCCGACGCGTCGCGAGGCGACCGCCTCCGCGGCGCCTTGCTCAGCGGCGCATCGATCGATCGGATCGTCTCCGTCTATCTCAAATCGGGCGCGCACAGCCGCGCTCGACACCATCTACTGCGATTATTGGCGGCCAGCGGCGAGCGCGACGCGCTGGCCGCCTTCGCCGGACTGATCGCCGCCGAACCACCATGCAATTCGAGCGAAGCGGCGCTGGCCTTCGCGCCACTCTTCCAACATCGCGCGCTGATGGCCGAGGCGTTGTTCCCCAAACTCTGGGAATGCCTCGAACACCCGGCGACTGCGGCATTGGTGCTCGACCTGGCCAATTTCCTCGGCCGCGGCGGGCGAGTGGCCGTCCATCCAGGCGCGCCGCGCGTGGGACAGTTGGCGGCGCTCCTGGGCGGCCTGGTCAACCGCCTGGCGCGGCTGCAAGAACACCCGGAAGAGTTCGGCGGAACACCCGCCGCGCTGCGGACGATCGTGGGTGAGAGCATGGGGTTGGTCGTGGCGCTTTGCGACGCATTGGCTCTGATCGGCGATACCAGCGTGACGGGCAAGCTGCACCAGGCGTTGGAGCTGACGCACCGCCGTGTGCGGACCGAAGCGGCCTTTGCCCTGGCCCGCTTGGGCGACGACGCGGGTGTCGACGCCTTGGCCCGCATGGCGGCCGAGCCGTCGGCGCGCTCGCGCGCCTTGACGTACCTCGATGAGTTGGGTTTGACCGACCGCGCATCGGAAGCGGACCGCTCGCCCGCCGCGCGCGCTGAAGGCGAACTGGCGGCCTGGTTGGCGCAGCCGACGCGGTTCGGTCTGCCGCCAAGCGCGATCGAATTGATCGACGAGAGCCGGCAGCACTGGCCCGGCTTTGCCGAGCCGGTGGATTGCTATCTGTTTCGTTACGAATACGCCTGGCGAGGCCGCGCTCAATCGAATATCGCCATCGTGGGGCCGGCGCTGCACGCCATTGCGGCCGACCTGGCCGACCTCCCGCCGGCCGACATCTACGCGGCCTACGCCGGCTGGAGCGCCGAGCACGAGGAGATCGACGAAACGGCCGCCGAGGTGTTCACCCCGGCACAATTAGCGGCCTGGCGCAAGCTGCACCTGGAACTGGCCGGCATGGGCTACGACGACCTTCGGCCGATCAAGTGCGCCCGTTTCTTCGGTGAGACTCATTGGGTGGCCGCCGCTCGCCGCGGCGATCAGCCGGGCATCCTAGTCCACGACGGCACGCACGCGGAGTGGCACCCTTGCGGCGTCGGCAGCCGTCCCCTGGGACCGACGGAAATCTACCAGATCCACAAGGGACGAAAGTTGTTGCGAGCATTTAATCGGAAAGGGGGAGGGATTAAGGATTAAGGATTAAGGATGAAGGATGAAGGATGAAGGATGAACTGGGCCGCGCGGACGGATCCCCCTCGTTCCCACGCTCTGCCGACCCGCTTCCCCCTCGTTCGCACGCTCTGCGTCCCCCTCGTTCCCACGCTCTGCGTGGGAACGTAGTTTCGGCCGCTCCGCGGCCACGACGATGCGGAGCTTCCAAGACGACTCGTTCCCACGTAGAGCATCGGAGCGGCGGTCACGGCGACGCTCTGACGTAGACGCGCGCCCATCCGCTTCGGTACACTCCGCCAACACCGCGTAGGTGGTTGGTTGAAAGTGGAACTTTGCTCCAGGCTTCAATGGAGGTGAACGATGCGTAGCTGCTTATGCGTGGGCGTCTTGCTTGCACACACGTGTTTGGCGCCGGCGCAGGACCGGACCCCTGACGACGCTCCACCGGCCGGCGACCAAGTCGCGGCGGACAAGGCTTTGCTGAAGCAAAAACTCGAGGAACTTCGCACGTTGCGGGCTGAAGTGGATCGTCTTCGCGAAGCGACCGGCACGGCGGCCGAGTTGGTGCTGGTCCATATACGCTCACTTTCAACATCGGCGGCGAGTTTCCGATTCTGGTTCCGCAGAGTCAAGGAGCCGTATCGATTCAGTACCGCAAATTCGGCACACAGCTCGACATGGTGCACCGCGTGCTCGACGACGGCCGAGTTCGGCTTGAGCTTCGGCCACGCCTGTCGCGAATCGACCCGGAACGGACGGTCAAGATTCATGGCATCGAGGTTCCCGCGTTACACGTTCGTGAGTTCGATGCCGCGACCGAGTTGGCGCCCGGCCAAGCGCTGCTTGCGGGCGGGATGACCGAGCGCCGACGTCAAGCGGATCGGGACGGTGAACAGATCGAGGCCATGGATGACATTGAGACACTGGTCCTGGCCACAGTCGAGCTGCGCGAGGCGCCGTAGGGTGGGACAAGATCCGGGGCACCCGCGCAGCGGGTCGGCGATCGACGGCCCACCATCCGTTTTCGTATGCAACGATCGATGGCCGACGACCGCGATGGTGGGCCAGCGCTCGCTCAAGGCGTGCTTGTCCCACCCTACGTCCAATGGTCACGGACAATTTACCATTTCAATCGGCGATTTGGCCAGGCGATGCCCCGGTACGCTGGTGTTCACGCAGAAACCGGGGCATCGCTTACGCTCTGCCCCAGCCACCGATCGATTACCTCAACACCACTTCGCCAGGCGCCGTGATCGGCAACAGTCCGGCGAACGGATCACCGGCTTGTACCGGCGGCTGAACGCGAAGGAACAAAACGGTGCCTTCGTGGGCCGCCGGCACGTCAATTGGCGAGTCGCCCCAAGCGTCGACGACCCGACCCAGCGGTTCGCCGCACCGGACGGCCTGACCCAGCGAGACACGACTTTCGAAGAAACCGTCGCACGGCGCCGGGTGCTGGATTTGCAAGTAGCCACTTTGCGGCCGATGGTCCTCAACGACGTACCGCTCCCGCGATGCCGACACTGGGCGGTCGATTAGCCCGAGAAGGCCGGCCACGTTAAGGCAACCCTCGACGTAGGCGGCGGTGGCCTCCGGCCGGCAGCCTCCGCCGCCCCCAAACTCGGTGTAGATCGCGGGCACGCTCGCATCGCGCGCGACTGAAAGCGAACGGCCTTCGAGCTGCGGCGACGTGCCCCAACGAATCGGCAGGTCGAAGGCACGGGCCATCCGCCGTTGGCACTCGAGCACGGCAGAGTCGCCGTGCAGAACGTAGCCCGCCAGCGGCGAAATGTCGAACAACGCGCCGCCGGTGTGCAGATCGATGTAGAAGTCGGCGCCGCGGATCAGCCGGCTCAATGCGGCGGCGGTCCGCTGGGTGACGGAGCCGTCGTCGCTACCCGGGCATGTCCGCGCCAGGTCGAGCTCGTCCTCGGCGGTTCGCCGGCCGCGGCGATACGCCGCCTCGTTGACGACCGGCACGAGCGTGACGCGGCCAACGAGGGGGCGCGCGGCGAACTCTCCAAGCAACCGGCGCACGGCCACCATCGGCTCGAACTCGTCGCCATGCACGCCGGCGGTGATCAACAGGTGCGGACCGTCGTGGTCGCCGACGATCGTACGACTGGATAATTCGATCACGAGTGCCCCCTATCACCCGGCAAACTGGGCAGACTTTGCCGATCGACGAAACCCTCCCGGATCTTCCGGCCGTGACGGCGGGCCGGATTTCCTGATTCGACGGATTGTGCCGCGACGATCGGTGATAACGAGTAATCGCTCCTTACCGTTTGTGACGGCTGCGAGCGGGATCGGACGGCGTTCGATCGGCGCCGGCAGGTTGGATAGCGGCACCACAAGGTTTTGACTTCAATTCGTCGAGGGGGAAGGCCCATGCGGCTCACAAAATACACGTTCGTGATGGTCTGCGCGACCCTGGTTGGCACATTCGGGCTTGCGCGGCCGAGCATCGTACCCGCCGCGGAAGATCGTTTCGCGTCGTATTATCAGCCGGCCGACGAGGAAATGGAAGACGAGGAACCGGGAACCGACGAGGCCCCCTTGGACGAGCCTCCCCCGGAAGAAATGAACGATGAAGAGCCCTCCGACGAGATGCCTGGCGATGACCAAGTGCCGCCCGACGAAATGCCTGCCGACGAGATGCCGGAGGACGATGCGCCGCCGGCCGAAGTGCCCAACGACGACGAACCGCTGGAACGGCTCCCGGCTGACGACGCGCGGAACGAGACGAACCCGCCGGCGCCGGAGATGGAGGACCAGGTTCCCACCGGTACCGCTCCCGTCCGTCGCATACCGGCTCCGGACGCCGATTCGACGTTCGCGCCAAAATACGACTCGATCTTCCCGGGTGACGGTTATGGCGCGTCATCCGCGTACGGCGAACGCAAGGGTTGGGGATACAACGGCGGTTGCTGTGCCGGTGTTTGGGACGGCTACTGCGAGGAGCTCCGCGGTTGTCATCATTGCCGTTACGGCCGTGGTAGGCTTTGGTGCCGGATCATGTGCCGCAAATCGAAGACATCGGGCTGTCGAAACAAGTGTTGTGGGCGACACCAGGGCAGTTGCTGCTGTCGAGTCAGCGCTGCGTCCTGCTGTCGGGCCGCGGCCACAACCGGCGACGACAGCATGACGCCACCCGTTCCGCCCGCGCCGTTGCCGTACGATTCCGCGGCCAAGCCCAAACCGGGCCACAAGGGTGCCTCCGTAGTGCGTCGGCAATGGGACATGCCGCGGGTCACTTCGAAGGGCGGCACGAGTCAGAAGCAGTACGTTGATTAACAACGACCCGCTTAACGGCTAGGATCGTCGTATCAGGTTCTGTAGGGAACGCCCTCCGTGGCGTTCCGAGGAGCTGGTGCGACATCGTCTGGCTGGACACGGAACGCCACGGAGGCAATCCTGTTCGGCACGAGATTTTATCCGGCTTTAGCGGGGGCGTGGAAGGCGCATGCTAGCGTTTCGTAGAGTTTATGGAAGCAGGAATACTGGCGCAGCAATCGCCGCGGT
>DATLQY010000124.1:0-4768 GCA_035534975.1 Pirellulales bacterium | reverse complement strand
TTCGACGAACTCCTCCGGTACGAACAGTGCGAGGTCCTCGGCCTTTTCGCCGACGCCAATGTACTTGACCGGCAGGCCGACCTGCTGGCGAATGGCCACGACGACACCCCCCTTGGCGGTGCCGTCGATCTTGGCCAGGATGATGCCGGTGCAATGCACGGCCTCGGTAAAGTGCTTGGCCTGGCTGATCGCGTTCTGGCCGGTCGTGGCGTCGAGCACCAACAGCACCTCGTGGGGGGCCTCGGGGATCTGCTTGCCGATCACGCGATGGATTTTGGCGAGCTGTTGCATCAGGTTCTGCTGCGTTTGCAGGCGGCCGGCCGTGTCGATGATGCAAACGTCGGCGCCCATTTCCAGGGCCTTGGCCACCGCGCGGTGGGCGACGCTGGCCGGATCGCCCCCCGACTCCCCCTTGACGATCTCGGCCCCCAGCCGTCCGGCCCAGACCGTGAGCTGCTCGACGGCCGCCGCGCGGAACGTGTCGGCCGCGCCCAGCACGACTTTCTTTCCCTGCGACGTGAACAAGTGCGTGAGCTTGGCGATCGACGTGGTCTTGCCCGCCCCGTTGACCCCGGCCACCATGATCACGGTCGGCCCCCCTTCGACGAGGCAGATCGGCGCCTCATCCTGCTTCAGAAGTCCCTTCAATTTTTTCTTGACGGTGGCCAGGACGCCGGACATTTCGTCCACGCGGCCACGGAACTCGGTGCGCACGTCGTCGATGATCGCGCCGGTCGCATGCACGCCCATGTCGGTCTTGATCAGCGCCGCCTGTAGGTCGTGGAGGAAGGCGTCGTCGACCAGGCGACCCTCGCTCTTGAACAGATCGCGGACGTCGGTCTTGAGCAGTTGGTGGGTCTTTTTGAGACCTGCCTTGAACTTGTCGAAGAGTCCCATGCTCATCCTTTCAACCGCTTTTCATCTTTTTCGATGAACCGATCGAGGATGCCGTTGACGAACTGGGCCGAATGGCTGGTTCCGAACCGCTTGGCAAGTTCGACCGCCTCGTTAATGGCCACACGGCTGGGCGTGTCGGCGTGGAGGATTTCATAGACGCCCAGTCGCAGTACATTGCGATCGGTGGCAGCCATGCGCTCCAGTGTCCAATGATCGGCGGTCTTGGTCAACAGCGAGTCAAGCTCCGACCGGTTGCGCCTTACGCCGGCCACGAGTGAGCGGGCGAATTCCGTGAGCTCCTCCCCTTGCAGCCGCGCGGCGAGAAAACTGTCGGCCGCCGCCTTGTCGCCGCCGGGGTTCAGGTCGTCCTGGAAGAGGACCTGCAGTGCGACCTCTCGTGCTCGGCTTCGACGGGACATTTTGGTGAGTGTTGGAGTGGTGAGTGGTGAGTGGTGGCGTCGTAGTCGTTAACGACCGGTGAGCCGGTCCGATCCGCGATCGGACCACTCACCACTCCACGACTCACCAACCGTGACTAGCCGGGCAATTGCCCCAGCAAGCTGGCCATTCGCAGCGCCGCCTCGGCGCATTCGCTTCCTTTATTCCCTACGTTGCCGCCGGCGCGGTGGATCGCCTGTTCGAGCGTATCGCAGGTGAGCACACCGAACAAGACCGGAATTCCGATCTCGACACCCGCACGGGCCAATTCCAGGCTCACGGCGCGGTTGATGTGCTGGTCGTGGCTCGTTTCTCCGCGGATCACCGCTCCCAGGCAGAGCACGGCGCGGTACTGTCCGCTCTTGGCCTGCCTCGCCGCGACCAGCGGAATTTCGAACGTGCCGGGCACCCAGGCCACGTCGATCGCCTCGTCGCTGACGCCGTGGGCCGTCAACGTCGCCACCGCCCCCTCGAGCAGCCGCGTGGTGATCGACTCATTGTACCGCGAAACGACGATCGCGAAGCGGCCGTGGGGCCCGTTCAAGCGGCCCTCGTATAGTCTGGGCATTCATCACCCTTTCATCCCCATCAAGAACTCGGCGTTCGTCTTCGACTTGCGCAGCAAGCTGACCAGACGTTCCATGGCGTCGGTGGGGCCCATGTCGTTGAGCACGCGGCGGAGGATGCAGATTCGCCGGTGCTCCTCGGGATCCAAGAGCATCTCCTCGCGGCGGGTGCCGCTGGCAGGGATGTCGATCGCCGGCCAGATCCGTTTGTCGACCAGCTTGCGGTCGAGCACGACCTCCAAGTTGCCCGTCCCCTTGAACTCCTCGAAGATCACTTCATCCATCTTGCTGCCCGTCTCGACCAGCGCCGTGGCGATGATCGTCAGCGAGCCCCCCTCCTCGACTTTGCGCGCGGAGCCGAAGAACCGCTTGGGCCGCTGCAAGGCGTTGGCGTCGACGCCGCCGGAGAGAATCTTGCCCGAGTGCGGCACCTCGGCGTTCCAGGCCCGCGCCAGCCGCGTGATTGAGTCGAGAAAAATGACCACGTCGTGGCCGTACTCGACCATCCGCTTGGCCTTCTCGATGACCATCTCCGAGACCTGGATGTGCCGCGCCGAAACCTCGTCGAACGTCGAACTGATCACCTCGCAGTTGGGGCCCTTGACCTGCCGCTCCATGTCGGTGACCTCCTCGGGCCGCTCGTCGATCAAGAGCACGATCACGTACACTTCAGGGTGGTTCGTGAGAACGGCCTTTGCCATCTTCTGCAACAAGATCGTCTTGCCGGCCCGCGGCGGGCTGACGATCAGTCCGCGCTGGCCGAACCCGATCGGCACGATCAGGTCGACGACCCGCATGTTGATCTCGTCGGCGGTCGTTTCGAGCACGACCCGCTTATCGGGGTGCAGCGGCGTCAGGTCGTCGAAGAACACCTTCTCGGTCAGCAGGTTCGGATCCTGATAGTTGATCGCCTCGACCCGCAGCAGGGCGAAGTAACGCTCGCTCTCCTTGGGTGGACGGATTTGCCCGGAAACGGTGGCCCCCGTCCGCAGCCCGAAGCGGCGAATCTGGCTGGGCGAGACGTAAATGTCGTCCGGGCAGGAAAGATAGTGGTAATCGGGGCTTCGGAGAAAGCCGAATCCGTCGGGCAGGACCTCGAGCGTCCCCTCGCCGAACATCAGACCGTTGAGCTTCACGCGCTCTTTGAGGATCTTGAAGATCAGGTCCTGCTTCTTGATGCCTGTGTAGTCGGTGAGGTTCTCCTGGCGCGCCTGCTCGATCAGTTGAGGCATCGTCATCCGCTGCAGCTCGGCGATGTGAATATCGCCCTGTTTGATGGCCTCGTAGTGTTCATGAACGTCGTCGTGCTCGTACTGGGACTCGTCGGCCAATTCCTCAGCCAATTCCTCGGCCAATGAAAGCGGTTCGCTTTCGTCGAGCTGCGACGTTCCGACTTCGCGTGTGTTTCCGTCGGTTTCGCCGTGGGAAATGGGGTCGTCGGTGGGCGGCGGACCAAATGGCTTGGGTTGATCGCCGCGCTTGCCCTTCTGGACTTTCGTGCTCTTGGCATCGGACATGATGGAAAAACTCCCGCATGGGGTGCATGTGCCGACACGCGGAAGGTGTCAGCGGTAGGTGGGGGATACCTCTAAGGTACACTAAGACGAGGTGGATGAGAACCCAATGGTTTGACGGACAGCAAGCGCGAAGCGCAACCGAGGGCGGACGAGGATCGAATGGGACTGGGTTATTCGACGGGCTGGGCTATCCGACGAGAGATTGCCACAGCCGCTCGACTTGGGCGCGAGTGGCCTCGACGGAACCGGAGTTGTCTACGATCGTATCGGCCAGACGCCGCTTGACATCCAACGATTCCTGGGCCGCCTCACGCGCGGCAAAATCCTCCTGACTCCAACCTCGTTCTTGCGCTCTTGCCTGGCGTACCTCCCTTGACGCGTCGACAAACACGATTGAATCGCAGAATTCGTTCCAGCCCGCCTTGAGCATCACCGGCGCGTCGAGCACGACCACGGGCATTCCCGCGGCGGCCAAAGTGGCGGCCTGTTCGCGCAGGCGATGTGTGATTTTGGGATGTGTGATTCGTTCCAGGTGTTCCAGCTCGCGCGGCCCTTCGGGCGGCGGAGCAAACACGATTCGTGCCAGCGCCCGGCGGTCGACGTGTCCATCGGCCGCGAACATCGCGTCGCCCCATCGCTTGCGAAGGAGCGTCTCGACCTCCGGCAACCGCAGCACCTCGTGCCCCGCGCGGTCGCCGTCGAGCAAACCGGCCCCCAGGTCGCAAAGTTGTCGGGCGACCAGGCTTTTGCCGCTGGCCACGCCGCCCAACAATCCGACGACCTTCATCTCGATTTGCCCTCCATGTGGGACAGGTTTCCAAGGGTGCCATATCTCTTTGTAGCGGAACTCGTGAGTGTTTCGGTTTGTACGACACGGGTCATTTGTGGCCCCGGGAAACCTACTCGACGGGCTCCGTTTCGGCCCAGTTCCGTCCGGTCTTCACGTCAACCTTCAAGGGTGCCGACAGGATCTGCACGCTCGACATTTCTTCGCTGACAAGCGTCGCCAGACGATCGAGCTCGCCGGAAGAAACTTCGAACACCAATTCGTCGTGGATTTGCAATAGCATCTTCGCGGCCAGCGCCTCGCGACGCAATCGGCGGTGGATGGCGATCATCGCCTGTTTGATCAGGTCCGCCGCCGAACCCTGGATCACGGTGTTGATGGCTGTCCGCTCGATTTCGCTGCCGTGAATCTCGCTGCCCTGGGTCTCGCTGCCGACCGACATCGGGGCGAACGCCTCGAATGGCCCGCCGGCGCCCCAGCACGGTAGTAACATAACCTTTTTGCAGGCATTCCGCCAGTATTTTCGCCAGAAAAACTTCGATCCCCGGATAGCGCTGGAAATA
>DATLQY010000123.1:0-5376 GCA_035534975.1 Pirellulales bacterium | reverse complement strand
GGGCGGCGACGGCGTGCCATGGAAATCCTGGATTCCTGGGTGGGGAATAAGCCCATCGTAGCAGATTTACGAGAGGCTGGGACCGCTCAGGGAGATAATGTCACCGCAGCAAGTGCTGCCCGCACAAAGCCGATAAACTCGCCTCGTCGGCGACGCGGCGTGTTTCGACCCCCTCGGCCAAGAGCCGCCCCGAGCCGTCGACGTATTCGTCGTCGCTGAAGGCGATCAAGACCGCCGTCACGGCGTAGCCGCGGCGCCGCAGGCTACCCAGGGCGAACGCCGTCGGCTCGCTGACCGTGGGCAACACGGCGACGACCGTGGCGTCGCGGGGCAATCGGCTGACGGTCTCCAGAACAAGTTGATCGAACGTAAGCCCGTCGGTCAGTTCGACGCGGGCCAGGGTTTCGAGGATGCGCTGAAACTGCTCGTGTCCGCGCCGCGTGGGGACAACGACGGGCTGCAAGCGGTCGCTCCGCTCGCGCATGTTGACGTTCTGTTTTGCGGCGGCGCGGGTGCGAAAGTCGTGGGCCCAGCCCTCCTGGCGAATTCGGTCGGCGGCATCGCGCCCGTTGGTGGCCAGCCCGACCTGCTGCCCTAGCAGGTAAACCGCGTTGGCCACCGAGGCGGCGGTGGTCACGGCCAGCTCGCTACGCACGGGTTCGTTCGGTCGGGGGTACTCGTCCTGGTGGAAGGCCAGCAGGATCGATGCCCCGGCAATCGTCGAGGGTTCGTAGATCTTGCTGTGGAGAACGCCGGTGCGCGCGGTCGCGCGCCAGTTCACTCGGTTCAAAGGGTCGCCCGCCTGGTAGAGCCGCAGCCCGGCGATGCGTGTGGGGTCTTCGAAAAGGCGGTGCGTGAGGCGGATTTCGCCGATCGGGCGGCGCGACGCGAGATCGTAACCGACCAGGGGCACGAGCCGCGGATGAACGAGCACGAAATGCGGTGCCGTGCCCACGCGATAACGGCGGTGCAAGCCAAACAGGTCGCCCGTCTCCAACACGACCGGCCCCAGTTGGTAATAGCCGCGCATCTGGAATTCGAGCTGGTAGTGGAGCGATTTCCTCGCGCCTGGCCGGAGCATGGCAATCATCAGTCGTTTACCGTGGACCTTTAGCCTCGGCGGGCGCTGAACGATCGCTTGTCGCGGAAGACTGTCTTCGATGAGCACCCAGGCGACGGGGAAGCGGCCGGTGTTCTTGACCTGTACCAGCACCGCCAGCTTGTCGCCGATTTCGGCGGTGAGCCGGTTGCACTCGCGCTGGGCTTCGAGGTGCTCGATCCAGTAGCGCGAGAGGTACCGGCTGACGAGCATCAGGCCCAACAGAACGTACATCGCGTAGGCCAAGAGACCCAACTGGAAGACGAGCGCCACCAGCAGGATGGCCGCGGCGCCGAGGTACCATCTCATGGGGCGCGGGCCGCGGCGGCCCCCACGTTGCCCGTCGGCACCGGGACATCGTTGATCACCTCCTCGACCACCTTGGCCGCGGTCACTTTCCGCAGCCGGCTTTCCGGCCGCAGCACGAGGCGGTGGTTGAGCACGGAGGGGGCCATCCGCTTGACGTCGTCGGGCAGGACGAAGTTGTTGCCGCGCATCGCCGCCACGGCCTGCGCCGTGCGGAACAGGGCCAGCGAGGCGCGTGGGCTGCCGCCCAAGAGCACGTCATCGTGCAACCGCGAGCCTTGGACGATTTCGAGAACGTAATTGCGGACCTTCTCGTCGACGTAGACTTCGCGCACGGCCCGCTGGCAGGCGATCACGTCGGCGGCCGAGACGACCGGCGCCAGAGTATCGACCGGATGGCCGCGCTGCAGACGTTCGAGCATCTTGCCCTCTTCCTCGAAACTCGGGTACCCCAGGCTGAGCCGCACGAGGAAGCGGTCGAGCTGGGCCTCGGGCAACGGGAAGGTGCCTTCGTGGTCGACCGGGTTTTGGGTGGCGATCACGAGGAACGGTCGCTTGAGGTCGTAGGTTTCGCCGTCGACGGTAACGCGGCCCTCGCCCATGGCTTCCAACAAGGCGGCCTGCGTGCGAGGCGTGGCCCGGTTGATTTCGTCGGCAAGCACGATCTGGGCGAAAATCGGGCCGGGGCGAAAGATGAACTCGGTTGTCTTCTGGTTGAAGATCGAGGCCCCGGTGATATCGGAGGGGAGCAGGTCGGGCGTACATTGGATGCGCTTGAACGTGCAATCGACGCTGAGGGCCAAAGCCCGCGCGAGCATCGTCTTGGCCACTCCGGGCACATCCTCCAGAAGGATGTGTCCCTCGCAGAAATAGGAAACCAGGGCCAACAAAACCTCCTGGCGTTTGCCAAGGACCACTTTCTCGACGTTGCCGATGATCTTCTTGGCGATCGTACTGACGTTGGACATGTGCGCCTCTGATCCATCCCCGGTGCAACCACGTAATGGCCCATTATGGTCGGCCGCGGCGCGAGTTCCTAGCCAGGGTGGGCCTACACCCGCTTCTCCGGCTTGTACGAAATGACGGAGACGCCGCGATGCTTCTTCATGATCTGAAAAATCGACGAGCGCACGCGCAGACCGCGAGTGCCTCGCCGCAACGCCTTGTCGATACGCGACCAGCTCTCGCCCGCGAGGCCTTTGATCGCGCCAGAAGTGCGCGCGGGCCAAAGCCCCGTGCGCGCATGGTGAGCGTCGGCCCAGGCCAGGATTTGCGCGACAGTGAGCTTCGGCAGGCAACGCGAGTTGCGCACGCCGCGGTGTTGGGCCAGCAGTTTAGCCAGCGACGAACCGCCCGGTAGCCCGCGCGCGCCGTGGTCGAGGGCGGTATTGATCGCAAGCCACGTTTCAGCTTTCGCGCCCTCGACCGCGCCCGAGCGGACCTGGGGCCACTTCCCGGTGCAAAAATAGTGCGCGTCGGCCCAGAGCAGGATTTGGCCGGTCGTCAACCTTGGTTGCCGAAGACGATGGCGCACACCGCGGCTTGCCGCGAGCAGATCGGCCAGCGACTGTCCGCCAGGCAAACCACGGCATCCCTGTCGCAGCGCGGCGCTAAGCGCCAGCCAGTTTTCGCCGACGGTATCGTCGACGCGGCCGGAATGGGCATTGGGCCAACGGCCATGGCGTGCATGGTGCGCGTCGGCCCAGGCCAAGATCTGCTTCTTGGTCAAGCGCGGCAACGAATGGACGTTTCGCAGGCCGCGATGCCCGGGCAGGAACTTTGCCAGGGTGTCGTTGGGCCCAAGGCCGCGTTTGCCTTGCCGCAAGGCGAGCTCGATCTTCCCCCAGGTTTCACCGGGCGCCTCGGCGATCGCTCCGGAGGTCAGATTTGGCCAACACCCGCGGCGGTGGTAGTGGGCGTCGGCCCAAGCCAGGATCGATCCGATGACCAGCGGAGGTTTCCGCACGTGCGTTCGCACACCGCGCCGGCGCCGCAGCAGGCGCGGCAGCGACGAGCCGCCCGGCAAACCGCGCGACCCGCGGCGAAGCGCCTTGTCGACCGCCCGCCACGAGTCGCGCGGGGCCTCGAAAATGCGGCCGGAGTCGGCCGTGGGCCACATGCCAAGCCGTGAGTGGTGCGCATCGGCCCAATCGAGGATCTGCGATTCGGAAAAACGGGGCAGTTCGGCTCGATTCGTCACACCCCGCTCGCGCGCGAACAGCTTGGCCAACGTGGTGCGAGGCAATCCACGCCGGCCGTTTCTCAATGCCTCGGAGAGTGTCAGCCATGAGTCGCCCGGCGAAGCGTTGATGAGGCCCGAATCTCGCTTGGGCCAAGCACCCGTGTGCGCGTAATGGGTGTCGGCCCAGGCCAGGACTTGTTTCACCGTCAAGGGAGGCAACGCATGCGAGTTCCGGAAGCCCCGCCACTGGGCGAACAGCCGCGCCAGCGACGACGCCGGCGGTAAACCGCGAATTCCGACCCGTAGGGCCGCGTCGATACTGCCCCAATTCTCGCCCGCCATTTCGGAAATGGGTCCCGAATCGGCGTTCGGCCAACGACCCGTGCGCAGAAAGTGGCTGTCGGCCCAGGCGAGGATTTGCGTCACCGTCAGCGGCGGTGCCGCGGCGATGTTCCGCACGCCGCGCCTCTCGGCCAGCAGCCTTGCCAGCGACGATCCTCGCGGCAATTCTCGCGATCCGGTGCGCAACGAGCCGTCGATGTTGCGCCATTTTTCACATGCCGTCCCTGGAATCGCACCGGCCTTGGTATTCGGCCAATGGCCGGTGCGCTCGAAATGCTCGTCGGCCCAGGCGAGGATCTGCGTGTAGCTCAGGGGGCGATTGGGCCTGGCTCGCAATCGTTTCGGCCGGCGGCGACTCGTTGGCATTGCGCGCGGAGACTGGTTAATATGGGCGCGCCGCCGGAAACCGGAAACTCGCGCCGGCCCGCGCCCGCGCCCATTCTAGTTCGGCGCGGCGACCGATTCCATCCCCGCGAATTGTCGCAAACCGTGCCCTGCCCACTGCCTCCTGCCGACTGCCCCCCTCACCACCCAGGAAGATAGGAAAAACAGCGTCCGCAGCGTCCGCAGCGTCCGCAAAGGTCACAACCTGGGACCGATCTTGAAAAGAGGGCCAATTTCGGCCTTCTGGCAAGAGCCACTCGCCACGTCTCCTTCTCTGTCTAGATCGCCCAGATTTACATAAAAACCGTCTCGTTCTTTGTCTCTTTCCTGAAAACGCGCTGCGCATAAGGATCTTATTCCCCGTCTCGGTCGCGATTCGGCGCTTGCGAGGGCCAGGTTGCCGTCGCTTCCACAGCTTGTACGTGCGTCGCCGCCATCGTATGCTCGATCGAGCAGTTGCCCGTACCCGTGCGTGGATTTGGGCCATCGGCTTATCGACAAGCGCGCGGCTCAGATGTTGACCGTTAACGATCCGGGCCAATTCTCCTTGAGTGCGAATTCAGGCTTCCGAAAACGGCCGACACTCTGGCATGGATGACTCTGGAGCCAGGTGCCTTGTTCGAGGCTGATGCGCTACGAGCGGAGCTTTTTCAACGAGGAGGGACGTCTATCGCAGAAAACACAGCAAACGCAACTCGCCCAGCGCGTGACATCGCCGATCCGGCAACGGGACCGCCACCGGCACGAGCGAAGTAAGCGAATCCGTCGTGAAAGGCTGGGACGTCCAATCCACCCTTGACTGCGCGAACGCAACGGGCGATCGCCGGCTCAAGCGGCTGGGTCGTTCCTCTCAGGCTCAATCCTGCCCCAGGCCCTGATCCAGCCTCGCCGGCCGCTCACCTACGAGCGTTGACTGCGCAAGCTGCTCATCCTGTCGTGGCCAGCACCGTAGCCTGCGCTGGACGATTCGGCGGTGGCCCAGCCCTCGATGGCGTTTTCATCGTCCTCGCACGTGCCACCCAAAACCGTCGGGGCGGCCAGATCACGCCACATCTCGTCACCG
>DATLQY010000122.1:0-3409 GCA_035534975.1 Pirellulales bacterium | reverse complement strand
GTCGGGATCGATCCCCTTGAAGCGGATCGAGAGGATGTTCGAGATCCGGTTGAGCCACTCCTTGCGCCAGCGCTCGTCGCGGCGCAGCTTGAGTTGGTGTCCCTGGCCGGGCACGTTGGCGATCACCAGCCCGCTGCGGTGCAGCGTGCCGACGAACTGCTGCAGTTCTTCGACGCCGATCTTCTGCGGAGGGAACTGGTCCTCGAAGGCGTCCTTGATTTCGTCGAGGCTGGTGTGGCCGTCGAGCATCCGCAGGATCGCGTATTCCTCTTCCTGGAAACGGAAGTAGTTCAGCCCCACCGGCTCCTTGACCACCCAGTAAACGCGGCCTTGGTAGCGGTGTTGCCGGGCCGACAGATCAGGCCGCATCCGCAAGGCGAGCTTGCGGGCGGAACTGGAGACGAGGCTGTCGGCGAGAGTCGGCATGCGAAAGGGATCGTGGCGAGCGGGGGGCGTCAGCCCCCCGGTGATTGGATCACCGTTCCCCCGTCAACTTTTGCTTGGCGGTACTGCGGGCTTGCTTGGCGGTGCCGCGAGGCGGCTTTGCGGTGCTGCGAGCCTGCTTGGCGCGGGCACCCGCGACGCGATGGACGAACATCTCGGCATCATTGATGCCAGAGTGCAATAGCCAAACCTCGCCCTCTTGGCGGTTGTCGACGTCGGCGTGGATGTGAAAGCTTCCGCTTTGCGTCACGCGCGGATCGACGAACACGACTTTCCCCACGAATTCTTCCAGCCGGCCGCCGGTCAGCGTGGCGACCAACCGCACCGGCCGGTCTTTCACACTCGCCGGATCGACATCCGCAATATAGAGCTCGCCGGACACCCGCAGCTTGTCGAGGCGGACGACCTGGGCCACCATGTCGCCGGGGTTGACCCACTCGCCCCTTTGTTTGGCGACTTCGACGACAATGCCGGCAATCGGCGAGGTGACGCGTCGGCGGACGATATCGTCGTCGGCGGCTAGGACGGCAGCCTCCTTGGCCTCGCTGGTGAGCTTGGCGACCTTCTGTTCCAACACGGCCTTTTCAGTTTCGAGATCGCCTTTTTGCGCCTGCAATTTGAGCTTCAGCATTTCGGCATAGGGGGTCGACTTGGGCTGTTTCTTGTTTGCATCAAGGTGCATTTGGTGGTCGGCCCAGGCCACCTCGGCGGCCTTTTCCGAGTAACGGATCGAGACGTTGCTTTCGGCCTCGGCGAGGGCCACCTTGTGCTCGGCCTCGGCGACGAGCTTGGCCATCTGGGCCTTGCTGTCGTTGATCTTGGCCAACAGGTCGCCCTCCTCGATGGGATCCCCCTCGCGGACGTTGATCTCCGTCAGGATTCCCGCCTCCTGGGCGGCCACGGCGACATCGCTCTTGAGGTTCACGTTGCAATGTTTGACGGCCACCTCTTCCTCTTCGCGGATCGATGAGGAACCGTCGGGACCGGTCAAGGCGATGACCGCCGTTAACAACCACAAATTGCCGGACATGAGCTTCTTCCTCGGTTCGTGCGTATTACAAATTCTTACAAATTCATCGGGAACAGGACGCGCGAAGAGATGAAGTCGATCGCGTCGTGGAACAGCCAATAGCCGACCGAACGCCGGCCGCAAACGAGCCGGGCCTTGACGCCCGCTCCAATCTTGTTCAGGTCGGCGTGCTGCTGCTCGTCGATGGCCACCTTGATCAGGACCGTATTCCCCTCGTCGCCGCGGACCTCGGCGCTCTGGTGTACGTCCACGACGTGACCTTCGAAGTTCTTGCCCGGCTCGGTCGCCAGGTGATAGGTGACCGCGAGCGGCTCGTCCCCCAGCTCCTTCATCGCTTGCGTGATGTGCCCCATGCGGTCTTCGGCCGTGTGCAACTCGATCTGCCACTCGCCGGTCGGGTCGGCCACGGTCAGGAGCACCTCGCCGGGACGCACGGGCCGGGTGAGCAACTCCTGCGTCGGATCCCAGGTGGTGATCAGGCCCTTGATCGGGCTGGTGACGTTCAGCTTTTCCTTCTTCTCCAGCAGGAGGCCCAATTGCAGCGTGAGACTCTCGATCCTCTGGATGTACTGGACTTTTTCGCTTTCGGCCTTTTCGCGCTCCAATTCATCGGTCGGCGTACGGCCCCGTCCACTGAGCCGATTCGAAGTGGAAGAGAGCCCTTTGTGCGCCTCTTGCAGCTTACCCGTCGTGTCGGCGATGGCCACCTCCAGGTCGGGGTTCTCCAGCACCAGCAGCGTCTCGCCTTCTTCGACCTCGTCGCCGTGCTTGACTTTGACTTCGATCACCCGCCCCTCGACGGCGGCGAACACGTCGCGCTGCGCGACGGGCTGGAGATTGCCGTCGCTGGTGAGCGTGAAATCGACGGGAACCACGCAAAACGCCGTAATCACGACGAGCACCGCGACCGAGATGGCGATCGTCTTGGGCAACGTTCGCGCCTTGACCACCCAGGTGGCCTTGCCCAGCGCTCGCCAGACAGGGAGCAGGAACAGGTTGTTGTGCTCCAAGGCGTTGGCCAGCGCCAACGAACTATGGTCGCAAACCACGTTCACCCGCTGCACCATCCCTTCGCGCGGCCGGGCGTCTTCGATCTGTTCGACGATCAAGGCCCCGATCGGCTCGGGCTGGTCCTTTTCGTCGTTCGGATCGGCGGGCCGCTTGAGCGGCAGCACGGCCACGTGCTTCGAGTGCGAATCGTCGACGTATTCCTGAACGGCGTCCTCGACCTGCGGTGCCATGTTGCTGGTGTCGCCCGAGTACCAGAGCGGCTCGCCGGTGGCCACCACCGCCGTGGCCAGACGATTCAACAGTGAGATCGTGTTCGAGCGACGGTCGAACGTGTCCTGTCCGCTGACGGCTTCGATCGTACACTTCTTTCCCTTGCGGATGGCGACGCTGACGCGGTCGCACTCGATCAGCCGGCGGCCCTCGTTGGCGATCGTGTAAGCGGCCTCGCGCGGATGGAGGCTGGTGTGCGCGTTGCGACTGAAACTCTCCAACTGATTCCAGAGCGTCTGCCGGTCGGTAAAATGGCGCAACTGGCGAGTCTTGAGGTAATCGCTCGCCAGGTCGCACATCTGCAACAGGAACTTCAGGTACCCGCGCTGCGTTGTCGGCGCCGCGCCGGGGCGCTGGAAGATTTCCACCACGCCTCGGGCATCCTTGTCGACCATCAGCGGTCCGAGAATCAGCAGAAAATCGGTGGGGTTGGCGGCTTGCCCCTCGTCCCCTTCACCGGAGTGCGGGCCCACCAGGGCGCCCTCGCCGCTGGTCATGGCGCGCTGTAAGAGGGCGCCGTGCCGTGCCAGGTTTTGCTGGTTCTCGGCCAGCTTGGTTTCGTGCAGGTTGATCTGGTACTGCAGCTCGATGCCGCCGTGGTCGCCCACAGCCCACACCGCCCCGCCAATGGCGGCCAAGGCCGACACCACGCGG
>DATLQY010000121.1:0-26347 GCA_035534975.1 Pirellulales bacterium | reverse complement strand
GAATACGTAACATCGCCGTGTGGTTCACCACGTGCTATCCGACCGATGACGCAGCCGGCGACCGTCGTTTCAGCCGCTTCTAACGGATTACCGGCCAAGAGGGCCTCCAAGGCCAGCGCCAGATCGCGGCGCGTAGGCTGCGGCCGCTGCACGCCCACAAGATATTGGTCGTCAATTCGCCCCGAGTACCGTACGACGCGATCCTGATCGACGACGAACACCTGAGGTGTCCGCACCGCGCCGAAGCGGTCGGCGATCACGTTGCCGGGGTCTTTTAACAAGGGGAAGGCGATCTCTTGCAGCCGGGCGTAGGCCGCCAGGTCAGTGATGGAATCTTGTCGGTTCGAATTGATCCCCAGAAAGGCCACTCCCTGCGACTCGAACTCGCCGGCCAGCTTTCCCAGCCGGGAACCATAGAGCCTGGCGAGCGGGCACTCGCACCCCAGAAAAGCAACGACAACCAGCTTGCTCTTTGCGACGTCGCTCAGCTTGTGCGGCGTGCCGCGATAGTCGCGCAGCTCGAAATCGTCGATCTTACGGCCCACGATCGGGCCGGCGGGGTCGGCGGAGTAGACGGACGGTACGCAAACCGAGAAGGCCAAAATAGTTGCAAGGCAAGCACGCATTTTCGTGAGGCTCCTTTTTTCCTCGCCCTTGATACCCCTTCTACGTGGCGCCGTCCAGACCGGTGCGCACCGCCCCCCCTCGAAAGTACCCCCACGAGGCGGGCTGGGTTTCAACGGACGTTATCCGCAGATTTCGCAGATTGTTTAGCACGGTGCATCTGGTCCATGCTCATTCATAATCTGTGAAATCTGCGTAATCTGTGGATCGACAATCGTTTCCGTCAACGGTCCAATTCGTCTTAGTTATTCGCTCCCATCGACGCTTTCGCGCACGCGCCGGCAGTCGGGCAACGAATCGAGAAACATCCGACCGTAGGGCTTGGTCAGTACCCGTGGATCGAGGATCACGACGGTCCCCCGGTCGTGCTGCGTGCGGATCAGCCGGCCGAAGCCCTGTTTGAGCTTGATCGCCGCCGCGGGCAGTTGGTAATCGGCGAAGGGATTGCCGCCGGACTCCCGGATCGCGTCGAGCCGCGCCTCCAGAAGCGGCTGATCGGGGACGGCGAATGGGAGCTTGGTGATGATCACCGTCTGCAAGGCGTCGCCCGGCACGTCGACCCCTTGCCAAAAGCTGTCGGTGCCCAACAGCACGGCTCGCGGATCGGCCTTGAACCGCTCGAGCATTTGGGTGCGTGGCAATCCGTCCGACTGTGCGTGGAGCGCCAGGTTGCGCTCGGCCAACCAGGGGGTCAAATCGGCCGCCGCCTGACGGAGCATTTCGTAGCTGGTGAAGAGCACGAAGGCGTGCCCGTCGGTCCGAGCGACGAAGCGACGGACCATTTTCATTGCCTGCCGCTGGAATTCACGCGGCTCGGCGGTCGGATCGGGCATGCCTTCGACGAGCACGAGCCTGGCTTGCTCGCGATAGTTGAACGGACTGCCGACGGATAGGGTTTCGACTTGCGTCAACCCGAGCCGCGACTTGAAGAAATTGAACGAATCGGCTTTTCCCACGGCCAGCGTGGCACTGGTCATGATCACGCTGGGGACGACCCCGAAGAGATGCTCTCGCAACACCGGTCCCACGTCGACGGGCGCGGCCGCCAACACGGTCCTTGGCCTGCGGCCATGCAGCGCTTCGAGCCAGTAGACCGAGGCCGGAATGTTCTGCGTCCGCCACTCTTCGATTTCGCCCGCCAAGGCGGTGAGCCGGTCGTGGGCCGAACTGAAATCTTGCCGTTCCTCGGCCGTCGGTCGTTTTTCGCCGAAAGCGCGCAGCATGCGCGCCAGCTTGACCAATGCCGGACTGAGCGCATTCTCGACAACTCCGGCCCGATCGACTCGGCCGTTCTTGCGTCCCGAGGCCGCCTGCCAGAGCCGCAACGTCTCGAAGAACTCCTCCGACCGCGCGCGGCAATCGCCCACCTGTTCCTCGGCCTCCCGATAGTGGTAGTGCACCAGGAGGCCGCGGGTCGTGCGGTCGTTGTAGAGCTTGTTGAGCGCGTATTCCACCTGGCTCGACGAAACCTTCATCCCCAGGTGATCGCCCGCCACCGCCTCGATTGTGTGGGCCTCGTCGAAGATCGCGACGTCGTAGTCGGGCAAAATGCTCACGTCGTGGCGCCGCAGAGCGAGGTCGCTGAAAAAGAGCGCGTGGTTGACCAGCAGGATCTGCGCGTGCTGCATGCGCCGCCGGGACGCGTAGTAGAAGCACTTCTTGTAGGTCGGGCATTGCCGCCCCATGCAGTTGCCTTGTTCGCTGCGTGCCTCATCCCAGACGGTCCCGAGCGGGCGGTGATCGAGATCCGAGAGCGAGCCGTCGGTCGTCTCGCGGCTCCAGCGGTCGATGTACCGCAGCTCCGAGAATTCCTCAGGGTCGCGAAACAGGCTGCCGGCGCGGCCGAGCGCGCCGTCGAGCCGCCGCAGGCTCACGTAGTTGCCGCGTCCCTTGACCAGCACCGCCGTGAACTCATCGGGAATTACGGCATTCAAAAGCGGCAGGTCCTTGTGCAACAACTGCTCCTGGAGGCTGATCGTGTGCGTCGAAACCACGACCACTCGCCGCCGCGGCGGCTTCCCCTCAGGCCCCTTTTTTTCCGGCGTCTCGGGGATCGTGGCCTGAATGGCCGGCACGAGGTAGGCGAAGCTCTTTCCCACGCCCGTCCCCGCCTCGACCACCAGGTGCCGCTTGCTCGCAATGGCCTTAGCCACGGCCTCGGCCATGGCAAGCTGTTGCGGACGGCGCTCGTAATGCTGCAGCCGGGCCGCGATCCGCCCTTCCGGTCCGAGAATCTCGGCGGGTGTGAATGTCATAGGAGGCGGCAGTGGCGCTGCGGGAAGGTTTTCGGCAATATAGCACGCCGGGGCGGAGGCCAGTAGGCGGAAGACGGAAAGGTGCCGTTGGTGGGCGGTGGGTTCGGGTGCAAATCCTGGCGATTTGGCGGGTCGATGGGAAAAATTTCGTTGGGTTCTGGAAAAATGGCCAGCGACCGGCCATGCTGTTACACTGTCAACCTACTTCGTACTCATCTGGGCGCTGAATCAATCATGCCTATCGAATTCCGTTGCGGCCAATGCGGTAAACTGTTGCGAACCGGCGACGACACGGCGGGTAAACAGGCGAAATGCCCGTCGTGCGGGTCGATCCAGGCGATCCCGATGTCCTCGCAAGGGGCGGCACCCGCGCCGGGCGCGTTTCCGCCCCTGCCCAGTGGCCTTCCCGATAGTCCGTTCCAGTCGCAGCCGACTGACCCTGCCGCGTCCGATCCGTCTGGCGCGGCGCCGCTTCCCTCGGGTTTCGACCCCAATCCGTACGCCTCACCTGCAGGTGGCGCCGCCCCGTTTGAGTTTCGCGGTCCCTCGGGCCCTCGAACTGGGCCTCCGTGGGAGCGCGACCGTCCGTCGGCCAGTTCGTTCATCGCGACCGTCAAGGAGCTCTTTGGATCGGGCACCCTGTTCTTCGATGACATGCGCCGTGAAGGCGGCCTTGGGGCGCCGATCGGGTATGCATTGACCGGCGGAATGATCGGTGGTATGGGTGGCCTCGTCTTTCAGACGATCCTGCAGATGTTGCTCGGCGCAGGCATGGGAAACCCCTTCGCGGCGCAGATGGCGGGAGGTGCCGCCGGGGCAGTGGTGGGCTTGGCATGTGGCGCGGTCATTTTGCCCATCGCGTTGATCATCGGCATGTTCTTCAGCGCCGGCTTGTACCACTTAATGCTCATGATGCTTGGCGGCGCCAGATTCCCGTTTGAAACAACCTTCCGCGTTGTCGCTTACTGCCAAGGGACGACGGGACTGTTGTCCTTCATCCCATTTTGTGGTGGTTTGATCAATGCAATCGTCAGCATCGTATATACGATCATTGGACTCTCTCGCGCTCATGAGATTTCGGGTGGAAAGGCCGCTCTTGCGGTTCTGATCCCAATGTTCGTGTGCTGTGGAATCGCCGTGGTGTTCTACGGCGCGATCATCGCGGTCGTCATCAATCAGGCCAGGTAGAAAAGACCAAATAGCGACTGCGCAACCGTTACCGCGGCTTCGCCGGCGCGATCGTCCCCTCGTCGGGGCTGCTGGCGGTGGCGTAGAGCTTCTTCGGAATCCGGCCGGCGAGGTATGCCAGCCGGCCGGCCTCGATGGCGGCCTTCATGGCGCGGGCCATCATCAGCGGGTCGGCCGCATGGGCAATCCCGGTGTTCAACAGTACGCCGTCGACTCCCAACTCCATGGCAATCGTCACGTCGCTTGCCGTTCCCACGCCCGCATCGACGATCACCGGGTATTCGGGGTCGCCTTCCTTGAGGTACTCCAGGCAAATGCGGATATTGTTAGGGTTCAATATCCCTTGCCCCGAACCGATCGGGCTGCCGGCGGGCATCACGCTGGTGGCGCCCGCCTGCTTGAGCCGGCGGGCGGTGATCGGGTCGTCGGTCGTGTAACACAGCACCTGGAACCCGTCGGCCACCAACCGTTCCGTTGCCGCCAGCGTGGCCACCGGATCGGGGAGCAAGGTCTTGGTGTCGCCCAGCACTTCCAGCTTGACCCAATCGGAGCCGGGGTTTTCCAGGCCCAGCAAGATCTCGCGCCCAAGCCTCGCGACGCGCACCGCGTCGTCGGCCGTAAAGCAGCCGGCCGTGTTGGGCAACAGCACGTAGCGGCCGGTGTCGACGTGGTCGAGCAGGTTCCGCCCCTGGGCGTCGATCAGGCGTTCGCGGCGAATGGCCACGGTAATGCAATCGGTGCCAGACGCCGCGAGCGACTCGGCCATCAAGCCGTAGTTGGCGTACTTGCCCGTACCGACGATCAAACGGCTGGATAGGACGTGCTTACCCAGCCGCAGGGGTTTTTCGGCGACGGGGACTGAAACCTGGTCTAAGGACACGCGTTCAACCTCCTCCGACCAAGGTCACGACTTCCAGCCGGTCCCCGTCTGCCAGCGCTCGCCGCCCGTGAGCGCCGCGCGGCACGAGTTCGAGGTTCACCTCGACCGCCACGTGGCGAGGGTCCAAACGAAGTTCGCCCAAAAGGGCGGCCACCGTGGTATCGGCCGCCACCTGGCGCGGCTCGCCGTTGACGAGGATCGTGACATGGGTCATCCGCCCATTAGACGGCAATCCACGATTATTTCAACCCCGCCGCCCCGGACTATCGGCGTGCGACACTTGGGGCGCGGAAGGGGATCACGTCGAGGCAATTCATCGCCTTGCGGACCGGCGTGCCCGATTGGGAGAAACTCGGCGACCAGGGGATGTTGTAGGCCGCCAGTTTGCCGGAGGTCAGCTCGGCAACGTAGATCACCGAGTTGGCCGGCTGAAGTGCGCCGGCGTTGGGGCGAAAGAGCGAGTTGCCCGTTACCAAGAGGTATTGCGGGTTTCTCGCGTCGACGATTCCCATGTCGCCCTGCGCATTGGCGTGGAAGAACGCATTGAATCGGCGAGTTACCGAGCTGATCGCGTACGCGTGCAATTCGCCGGTCGTAAAATCAAGGAGGTAAACGGCTTCAGTCACATCGTCCAAGGCGCCTGTGGCCAGGGCGAAGCTGTCAGTCCGGTCGGTGGCCACCGCGTGCAGCGGTGAGTGCGGCATGAGTGCCCCAAGAGCCAACCCCACCAGCAACGTCGGCACCATCCAGTACGATCGGTAGGGAATCCGTCCCAACATGGTCGATCTCCTTAAAGGCTTTAGGCGTTGGGCATTAGGCGTCAGGAGCCAAAGGCCCGGCTTTGGCCATCGTCGTGGGGTGGAATCGTAGCGATTTTCGCCGCGGGACGCCAGAGGGCTTCAACGTCTATTTCCTGAGCACCCTCTCGACTTCGGCCCTCATCCGGCCGGTTGCCATGAGACCCCACATCTTGAAATCACCCAGGAGCGACCAGAGGGGATACGTGAACGTGGCCGGACGATTGTGCTCGATCGCCAGATGACTGATCCAGGCCAGGGCGTAACCGCACAGCGGAACCGCCGCCAAGTACCACCATGCTCGCAGCGCAAGCGCCGTCAACAGAACAACCAGGGCCAGCGTCGTTCCGAGGAAGTGCCACATCCGCGTCGCCGGGCGGCTGTGCTCTCGCACGTAATAGGGCCAGAACTCGGCGAACGACTGCAATCGCGGGGTGGTCATGACCGCAAGCCTCTACGCCACGATTTCCTTCACCACTCGCCCGTGAACGTCGGTCAGGCGGAAGTCGCGGCCTTGGAAGCGATACGTCAGCCGCTCGTGGTCGAGGCCCAGCAGGTGCATGATCGTGGCGTGGAAGTCATGAACATGGACGCCGTCGGTGATGACGTTGTAGCCGAAGGGACACGTCTCGCCGTAAACCAGTCCGGGCTTCACACCGCCTCCGGCCATCCAGGTGCTGAAACACCGCGGATGATGGTCGCGGCCGTAGTCGTTGGCCGTGAGCTTCCCTTGCGAGTAGTTGGTCCGGCCGAATTCACCTCCCCAAATCACGAGCGTTTCGTCGAGCAGGCCCCGCTGCGCCAGGTCGGTCAATAGCGCTGCCGAAGGTTGGTCGGTCTCGCTGCACTGGGTTTGGATGCCGCCGGGCAACCCGCCATGCTGGTCCCAACCTTGGTGGTATAGTTGGATGAATTTCACCCCTCGCTCCGCCAAGCGCCGCGCCAAGAGGCAATTGGCGGCGAACGTGCCGGGGGTCCGCGCATCGGGTCCGTAGAGATCGACGACGTGGGCCGGTTCGTCGGCCGTGTTGGTGACCTCGGGCACGCTGGCCTGCATGCGAAAGGCCATCTCGTACTGCTCGATCCGCGTGTTCAACTCGGTGTCGCCGGTGGCGGCCAGTTCCAGCTCGTGCAGTTCACGGAGCCGGTCGAGCAGCTTGCGTCGATTGGCGCGCTCCACGCCCCCCGGGTTGTTCAGGTAAAGCACCGGGTCCTTGCCCGCGCGGAACTGCACTCCCTGGAATCGCGACGGCAAAAAGCCCGTGCCCCAGAGCCGCGAATAGAGGGGTTGGTCCCCCTTGCCCTTGGTGATCAGCACGACAAAGGCGGGCAAATCCTCGTTGTCGCTCCCCAGGCCATAGTTGAGCCAGGCGCCGATGCTCGGCCGCCCGGAAATCTGCGAGCCGGTTTGCAAAAATGTGATCGCCGGGTCGTGGTTGATCGCCTCGGTGAACATCGAGCGGATGACGCACAGCCGATCGACGACGTTGGCCGTGTGCGGCAAGAGGTCGCTGATCCAGGCCCCCGACCCGCCGTGCCGGCGGAAAGGGAAGATCGAACCGACCAAGGGGAGCGACGCCTGGTGAACCGACATGCCGGTGAGCCGCTGACCCTGGCGCACCTCGTCGGGAAGCGGCTGGCCCTGCATTTCCTTCAAGAGCGGCTTGTAATCGAACGTCTCCAACTGCGACGGTCCACCGCTTTGGAACAGGTAGATCACGCGCTTGGCTTTGGCCGGGTGGTGCGGCGCGGCCAGTACGCCCGGCACACTTGCCGCGCTGGCGGCGGGCGACCTGCCTAATAGTTCGGCCAGGGCGACGCCACCCAAACCCATGCCGAAGCGATTGAGGAAACTGCGGCGGGATAGGCCAAACGCGGGCGTCGGGCCGAGGCAGAGAGTTGCGATGCCGGGCATGGCTACGTCCTCTCGATCTCCACGCAGATCCCGCCCGCCCGAAGGGCCTTGTGCATGCGAGTGAACCAAAGCTCCTTCTTCCAGCTCAGCCCGACCGACTGGCAAATCTGGAACAGCTCCCGGCGGTTGTACGTCCGGCAACACCAGACGCGACTGGTCCAAGCGCCGGAAAACGTGTCTTCGCTGGTCAATAACAGCATCCGGCCTCCAGGCACCATGACGCGCGCCAGTTCGGCCAGGCCGAGCCGGGCGTCGGGCAGGTGTTCCAGCACGTAGCCGCAGGTCACGCAGTCGAAGCTGGCGTTGGCAAAAGGGAGCCGTGTCAGGTCGGCCACCAGGTGGCTGGGGACGTCGCTCTTGAGCCGGTGGCGCGCACGGCGGAGCATCTCGAACGAAAGATCGAAGCAGGTGATCTGGGCGCCACGGTCGGCGTATTTCAGGAGGTGCTTGGCGATTTGGCCCGCCCCGCTTCCCACGTCCAGAATGCTCTTCGCGCCACGGAGGTCGAAACGTCGTTCGCGCAGCAGGCGGTCGCCCAGGGTCACGTGCAACGAAAGAAGACTGCACATCGCCAGCATCGCCCCCTGGGGCCCGTCGTACACGTCGCGGACCTTCTCGCGGTACTTTTCGTAGCTCACCCGCCGGATCAGGTCGTTCTCCACAATCTTGTTGATGACGTTCTTTTTCCGCGAGTTACCGGCGGCACGGCGTTTCTTGGGTTTGCGTAACGGGTATTTCGTGATCATCGAGATGGTACTTCGTTTGGCAGATCGACCCGATCAAAGCCTGGGATGCGAAGAGCGGGACGAATCGGTAACGCCCTCCGCGGCGTTTCGCCGTCCCGCCAAAACACATAGCGCCGGCTTCACGGAACGCCACGGAGGGCGTTCCTTACAGAGCTCCAGGGCGTTTCCCAGGGAGCTAGACATACACGCGCCGATTGTAGATATACCACTCGGCAAGCAGGACCGCCAGTGCGGCCAGGAGCACGATCTTCCAAAGATCGCGGCGCGCGGGCTCGCGGCTGGTCTTACCCTCAACCTTGTAATCCCCGACAGCAAGCTCAAGCGCCGGACGAACGTCGCTTTCGTTTCCGTCGAAAAGGTTGACCGCGAAACTGCCCAACGCCTGGTCTCCCGCGCGGACCTCGTACACCCCCACGTCGGCGGTGCTCGTCACGTTAAAGGTGTTCAAGGCGCCTCGTGAGACTTCGAACGGCGCGCCTTTGGGGGGCCTGACCTGGATTCGCTCGGCGGGTGTGTCGGAGCGCCAGGCGATGGGCTGCCCGGGGCGCACACTGCCGGAATCGAGCGACGAGCGCGTGCCTGCCAGGTACTCGATCGTGTTGAGCACGAACACCGGAAAGCTGGCGAATCTCGGCCAGTCCGTGCCCATTTTGTCCTGATCGACGATCATGAAGCCCATCACCGCGTCTTCGTACCCCTCGCGCGGACCTATGGCGAACATCGCTCCAACTTGGCTGTCGATCAGTGTCGTGCCGCCGGACGGCGGAAACAAGGGTGTTCCCTCGACGATGAGCACGTTGCCCATCTCGACGATCTGCATCAACGGATGGCCCTGCTCGACATCGATGATCTGTGGCACGTCGGCCATTTCGCCGGCCCTCCAGCCGTCGGAAAGGGGCAGCCGGCCGATGAACAGCGTGTTGGCCTGGGGCATTTGTTCGGGCCGGCAGCGGTCGTAAATCACCAGGTCGTAGCCGCCGCCGTCGGCCTGCTTGCGGTAGTCGGGCTGGGCAAGAAAATCGGGGGTCCGCTGCGTGACGTCGGCCAGCTCGCGCACCCGGTCGGTGTTCAAGGCGAATTCGAGGGGTTTGTTCTCCGGGGTGACGAAAAGCACCTTGCCGCGGCGGCGGGCGTTGATCGTGGTCCAGGCGACGTTGTCGATCGCCAGCGCGTCCTTGGCGTCGATCGAGAGCTTGAGCACGCCCGTCTCGACTTTATCGGGATCGTACTCCACGCCGGTCGAATCGCCCGGCTCGATGTCGATCGGCTTGGCGTCGATCAGCTCGCCGTTGAGCGAAAGTTCGGCAATGACCGATACCTTCTCGGCGCAGTGGTTGTCGAGCCGGGCGAAGACCTGCAAATGGTCGGGGTTCGCCTCTTGCCGGCCCGTGGTGAAGGCGCCAATCGCGACGTTCGTGGCGTCCGGCTCGCCGATGATCACGTAATTCGGCTCGCGGCCCTTCTCGGCCAGGTGCCCAAGGGAGAAATCCTTGACCTTGGGGAATTTGCCGTCGCTGAAGATGTAGAGCGTGGCGGGTTCCGCCTCGGCCACCTGGACGTCGCCCGCGTCCTCCCGGTTGCTCGATCGGCCGGGGTTGGCCAGGCCGGCGGCCACGCGCAGCGCCTCGGCCAGCGAGGTCGAGCGGTCGGTCTGCTTGATCGCGTCCAACCGCCGGCGCAGCTCGCGCGGGTCCTCGCTGAACGACTGCTCGATCTTCGCGCCGTCGGAGAAGCTGACCAGCATCGCCACGTCGCCGGTGCGCATTTCGTCGATCAGTTCTCCCGCGCGCTTCTTGGCCTCGTCGAGCCGGGTGGGCGCTACGTCGGTGGCGCCCATGCTGGCCGAGTTGTCCACCAGAAATATGAACCGGTCGCCGATCAGCCGTTTGCCCTGGATCGTCGGTCGCAGCAGGGTCCATGCCACCAGGGCGATGAACAACAATTGCAAGTACAACAACAAGCTCTGCCGCAACCGCTGCCAGACGCTGTTGACGTGCAGATCTTCGATCGACTTGTGCCAGAGGTACGTGCTGGGTACTTGCAATGGCTGACGCTTGAGCTTGAGAAAGTACAGCAGCACGATCAATAGCGGCACCAGGGCCAACAACAGCCATTGCCAGACCACGAGCATTTCAGCGCGCTCGAAGAGCAGCCCGGTCGCCTTGGCGCCGTAGTTCCGCGCCGAATCGACGATATTTCGCAACGCCGCCATCATCGCACCAACCCCCGTTGCCGCAGGTAGTTCGAAACGAGTTGATCGACCGGGAGCTGGTTCTTGGCCAGGATGTACGACATGCCGCGCCGGTTACAGAACTCTCGCGCCCCTTCGACGAACGCCGCCAGGTTCTGCTTGTAGCGCTTCAGCAGCGGGGCGCTGACCGTGATCTCGGCCATGTCCTCATCTTCGCAGTCGATCAGCCGCAGGTCACCCTTCACGTCCGGTTCGATCTCCTCCTGCGACAGAACCTGGATCACGTAGACGTCCATTTGCCGCGCCATCAGGTAGCGCAGCGCGTCGGTGTAGCCGTGCTTGTCCATCAGGTCGCTGATCAGGACCACGATCCCCTTGCCCGAGTTGCGGAGGCAGAAATTCTTGACCCCCTCGGCCAAGGGCGCGGGCTCGCCCGGCGAGATGTGCTCCAGGTGGTCGAGCATTGGCCACAGGCTGCGGCGGCCGCGCCACATGGGGCCCGACTGTCGGGCGGGCTGGCCGACCGTCTCGATCTTCACACGGTCGGAACGCACCAGCCCGATGAAGGCCAGCGACGCGGCCAACTGCTTCGCGTACGCCAGCTTGGTCGGATCGCCGAAGTCCATCGAAGCGCTTGCGTCGATCAAAGCGTAGAAGTGCAGGTCCTCCTCCTCGAAGAAGAGCTTGAGGAACAGCTTGTCGAGCCGGGCGTAGCTGTTCCAGTCGATGAACCGCAGGTCGTCGCCGTGGGAGTAGTTGCGGAAATCGGCGAATTCGACGCTCTGCCCCTTGCGCTTGCTGCGCCGTTCGCCTTTCATCCGGCCGCGGAACACCTTTCGGCTCACCAATTCGAGCCGTTCGAGTTGGGCCAGAAGCTCGGGCGAGAGGATCTCGGAAGTGGGTGTCGGTGCGGGCATCAAATTGCTCAGTCGGAGGGGGTAAGATGGGGTGAACGCGCGGGCAGATAAGCAGGTTATTCCCCGGTGAAGTGAATGCCGTTCGGATCAAGTTGTGTGTCGGTCGACACAAACCACAGCCCGTCGTTGTCTCTGAATAAGATCACATAGGCTTCACGCTCAAAAACCAATCCCGCCTTGCTCCTGTACTTGACATCGTAATGCATTGAGCGAATTCGGGTCGACCAATCAGCGACCTGTCCGACGTTTATACAACCGGTGATTACATCATTATGCTCCTGCACGAACGTTGCCTCGCGAAGTCTCCCATCACGTAGCATAGACGCAATATAATCATCCGCAACTTGGCGAGGATTCTTATGCGCTTCCTTGATAGCCTCCGTCTTGGCAATCCTTTCTTGCTTATCAGCCTCCAATTGCGCAATTTCCACTGTCGTTAATAGATTGCCATGAAATAACGTATATGGAGAATTCTTGCCAAGTATTTTGTGAACAGCATCACGTTTCTTTGTCTCAACTGCCCATGGAAGTCTTGCAAGTTCCGCTCAGCAGCCTTTAGCTGATCACTAATCCTTCCATAAGCTTTATCTGTCACATTTGAGGCCTTATTAAGTTTCTTTCTCAGCTGCTCACACTTCTGCTCAAGAGCCTTGGACTTTTTCCGAGCCTCTTGGTCGTACTTTATCACTAAGGCGTCTGCTTCCTTGCGTCGTTCAGCTAACGACTTAGGTGCAGTGTCCGTTTCTGGAGCAGACACCTGTGACTTCTTGCTTTTCGGCATCTTCTTAAATTCAGGGGGCAGGCGAGTTGATTTTGGCGGTGGATCGTCCGCCAAAAGCTGAGACGGAGCTGTCGCCGAACACACGACGAGCAGTAGCAGTAGGTACTGCCGCACATCGAACCTCGATCGACGAGAAGCAGCGAGAAGCGGAATCGAGAGCGATTTGCCAAGCCGATCAAGAAAGCATGGTGTAACGATTCCATCGAGGCTCGCGCTATCCAGGTCCTGCGAGAAGTGGCTTGCGTCGGTACGATGGTTTCCGGCGGCCGATACAGCGATCGCCCCGTTCACCTGATTCAATTCCAGTTGCTCCGCCAGGGTCATTGTCAGTGATAGAGGCCTCGTATCTCTTGAGAACCATTGCATCGGCGATGCTCCAATCAGAAGAACGAAGACGTCGAACGAATGTGTGACTAATTAGCATGCGCCATTCGCGCATCTGCGCTACGAATCAACATCTGCATTGACCCGCGGTCGTGGAATTTGAACAACCTTTCCGGAAAGCTAGCTGGGACGACGCCGGCCATGTACTTGTGCATTACTTGCTGCCAGTGTGCTTGATCTCGAAAACAGTCTCTGGGCCACGCTGGCGAGTTGAGCCATCCCAAGTACAATAGCACCACTGGAATGCCGTCATTGGCCAACTTGCACAAATATGCGATCCGGTTTGCAAGCTGATAGTGATTGTCGGCAGAGAGCAAGAATCGCCCCGCGCCCAAATCGCTCAGAACCTTGTTAGTGCGCATTATATTGCTCTTGATTTGTCGGTCGTTTGCCTTCGACTCGTCGCTCAGCGTTGGGTCACGCTTCTTGTCTTGTTCCAGCATCTCTCTCACATGCGCCTTTGCTTCGACGAGCAATAAACCGGGTCTTCCACCCACATCGAGTTGACACAGCAAGTCCCATGTGGGCCGTCGATTAAGGCCGGTTTTGTTTGGAAACCACCATTTGAGGTCAAGCGTCTTATTCTCTGGAAATGGGAGTGCTCGCATGTATTCCTCAATTTCGTACTCCCGCCAGTCGGCGGGAGTCGCGCGACCGTAGGGGCGTGGGTAACTTGGTTCGGCCAAGCGTATGTCGGTGTCACTGAAGAGTCTATTAACTGTACTTACGAAGTTCCGCGAGGACACAAGATCAAGAATGTGCTTCCTGCTCCCCCTGTCCCGATTTGGATTTATCGGTGGTACGCCATTGTGGGTCAGGGCTTCGTCTCTTGGACCCGACGACGTTGGCTCGCCTCTCTGGGAAGTGAGGTCGTTGAGGTCGCCTCGCTTGTATTCTTCAATCAATCTCTCGGCAGCCGTCATTGGATCAACTCCTCATTCTCCGTACAAGGGCGTCGGCCAAGTCCCACGCCTGGAAGTGAAAGTTGTGCGGAATATCTTCAGCCACTTGTATCCCGTAGTCCCGGCCGCTCATACGCAATCTGCGTGAGAAGGAACATACTTCGTAGATCCTCTGCAATTCAAATACCTCGTGTGCAAATACGGCCACTATCGCTTCATCGCTTGTCAGCACGTCTGGATTGACCCGTATTGGTATCATTCGCGTGCGGGGATGATAATGATCTCGCCAATATATGAATCCGTCCGGATGTACACTTACGCCTGAGCACCTTGCAGTCTGCATCTTGCCACCACCCACCAAGTCGTCAATCGTTCCGATCAGGTCTCCCGTATCGTCCTCTAAGAATTCATAATCCTCGGGAATGTGTACACCAAATCGGCCGGCGATTTCTCGTGCGTCGGGGATTGTGCGATGCTGTCGTTTGACATTCCGCTTCCAATTGATTGCCGGCGCGAAACCAGCAATCCAGAAAACTAGACCGCCCTTTCTTGCCGCCGCCACTCAGCACTCGCTCCCTTTATCCCGCTAGGGCTTCCGTGTTCGATTCTCCACGCGACTCATTTGCGTCCCGGTATCAACCACAAATGCACCGAGGCTCCGATAAGACGGAATTCGAAACATACATACGATGGAACTGCCCTAAGCCGCTTTCTCCACTTCCGATTTCTCCGGCACGCCTTCCAACAGGTCGAGCAGCACGCGATCGCTCTCGACCCCTTCTGCCTGGGCCTCGAAGTTCAAGAGCACGCGGTGCCGCATGGACGGCAGGTACACGCGCCGCACGTCCTCGAAACTCACGTTGTAGCGCCCTTCGAGCAATGCTCGCACTTTCGAGGCCAGGGCCACCGTCTGCGCACCTCGCGGGCTCGAGCCCCAGCGAATGTACTGGTTGGTGATCGGCAGGGAAAACGGTCCCTCGGGGTGCGTCGCCAGCGCCAGCCGGACGATGTAATCTTGCACGTGCGGGGCCAGGATCACCTCTCGGACGAGTTGCTGCCAGCGGCGGATTTCAACGCCGTCCATGACCTTGTCGATCTGGATCAGCTCGCCCCGGGTGGTGCGGTCGAGAATCGTCGACAGTTCTGCGCGGTTCGAGTAGCCCACCACGAGCTTGAAGAAGAAGCGGTCGAGCTGGGCCTCGGGCAGCGGATAAGTGCCCTCTTGCTCGATCGGGTTCTGCGTGGCCATCACGAAGAACGGTTTTTCGAGTTCATAGCGGTGCCCTGCCACTGTGACCGTGCCTTCCTGCATCGTTTCGAGCATCGCCGACTGGGTCTTGGGCGTGGCTCGATTGATTTCGTCGGCCAGGCAGATCTGGGTGAAGATCGGTCCCTTCTGGAACTCGAAGATCCGTTTTCCGTCGGGCGTTTCCATCACCATGTTGGTGCCCAGGATGTCGGCCGGCATCAGGTCGGGCGTGAACTGGATGCGCGAGAAATGCAGCGAGAGCGCCTCGGCCAGCGAGCGGACCAGGAGCGTTTTACCCAACCCCGGCACACCCTCGAGCAGGCAATGTCCGCCGACGAACAGGCAGGTCAAAACGCCGTGGATGATGTCGTCGTGACCGACGATCACCCGGCTGAGTTGCTCGCGTATGGCGCGGTAGCGCGTGACGAACTCCTCCGCGCGGCGTTCCATGGATTCACCGATGCTCATGTTGCGGTCCTTGGATTTGGTGTCGTTAAGTGTTGTTATTGTCTCGTCTACTCTTTACTCGTTCCCACGCTCCGCGTGGGAACGCATCTTCGGCCGCTCCGCGGCCACGGTAGCTGAAGCTCCCCGCGCGCCTTTTCGTCACACCCCGCTCGCCGGCTCCGTTCCCCTCTTCTCCTCCTCCCCTTTTCCCCTCTTCCTATTGCCGTGTCTCCCCGTCCCCGCGTCCCCCCATCTCCGCGTCTCCTTCTCTCTCCCCGTACTACTCCTCCTGCCCGTGTTTCTTCTGCACGTCCTTCTTCACCTTCAACAACCGGCTGGTGTAGCTTTCTTCCTCGGCCTTCTCGGGGGCCAGGCCCGACCGGCCCGCCGCCTGCGTCGTCTCTCGCGGCACGGCCGCCAATTGCTCGTCGAGCACGGCGGTGTCAACGGGCGCGTCGGGCGATGGCTCGAAGCGGGCGCTGGCGCGCTGGTGTTCGAGCTTCTCGCCGACCTCGGCCTTGCGGCTGCGCAGCCGGGCAATGAACTCGGGCGGCGGCAGAGGCGTCGCACGGCCGGTGAGCTTGTCGCGCCAACGCCGCGCCAGCCGCGCCACGGGAGCGAAGTCGAGCGCCACGCGGCGCACGAACACGTCGCCGAAGAACACGCAGGCCGCGGCCAGGAGCACCAGGTGCCAGACCTCCTGGCGGCTGGTCGCTTTGGGCAGGTCGTGGCGGAAGGTGTTGACCTTGAGCAGCTCGTCGACGTTTCCCACCCCGGCGGCGTCCTTGATCACGAAGCCCGGCTGCCCCCCTTTCGGCTCGAGCGCGGCAAGGCTCGCCAGCAACGCCTCGTCGGCCTCGCGGTCGCGGAATTCCTGCGAGTAGGGTACGTTCACTCCAACCAACAGCGGCGCTTTTCCGCCCCCGGGGCTGAGCATCACATGGTAGCTGCCCGTCTCCTGGGCGGGGAACGTGCCGATGTAACGCCCCGGCGCGGTTTGTTCCAGCTTGATGTTCTGCGACTTCATCTCCGGCCCGATCACGGCGCCGGAGAGGTCGAGGAAGTTGAGGAATTCGTCGTTCTTGTCGAGCGCGGTGACGAAGACCCGGACCTGCCCTCCGTCGAGGTCGGTCGCCACCGTGAACTTCGCCTGGTCGCCCACCGGACGCATCGACCAGCGCACGGCCTGGCTGAAGATCTTGTCGTAGCCGCTCCAACCGGTCCAGGCCTTTGTCCAACGGCTCCCCGTGTCGCTGGTGAAGGCCACCGCCTTGCCCAGTCCATAGGTCCAGCTCGCCAGGATCGTGGCGTTGTCTTCGCTGCCGGCCGGCTCGGGCGAGACCAGCGAGACCTCGACCAACGGGTTCTTCTTGACGCTGGTCTGCACGAAACCAAAAATCACGGGCAACGGACTTTCGATGCCGCTCACCATTTCATGCGGAAACTTGATGTACGGACGGAAGCCGGCTTCACGCTCGTAAATCAACGGCCGGGCGACGCGACGGGCTTCCTTCTGGAAAATACGCGGCAGGGCGTTTGGGTTCAGCACTTCATAGTATTTTCCGCCGGTGCGCGTGGCCAGGTCCTTCATCACCGCGCTCTCGGCCGCCCCGTGGGCGCCCACCGCCACGCTCGAGACGGTCACCTTCAGCGCCTTCAAACCGTTGATCACCGGCGTCGAAGGGGGTGTCGGGTCGCCGTCGCTGATGATGATCATGTGCTTGACCGCCGCGTCTTTGAGCCGCGCGAAACCCTTGCGGGCCCGCTCCAGGCCGGAATCGAAGTCGGGCATGTCCATCGGCGTCATGCGGTCGACCATTCCCAGCATCCGCTCGCGGTTTCCCTTGACGCGGATGATGCCGTTGCCGCCGGTGCCCCACATCCATTGGTCGGTGCCGGGCAGGAGTCCGCAATAATCTTCGCCTCCCAGCGCGCGGATCGCCTCCTTCGCGATCACCTTCTGCCAGTGGTTGCCGTCGGGCATTTCCGAGGCGTGCATCAACAGCGCCAGCGCTCCCTTGGGCATCACCTTGGCGCTCTTGATCTGGAAATCGACCGGCATCGCCTCTTCGACTTCCGTATTGTTCCAGCCGCCGGCGCCGAAGCTGCTCTCGCCGCCCAGCATCATCAGGCCGGCGCCCATGCTCTGCGTGTTCTGGGCCAGCATCGCCACCTGCTCGGCGCTGAAGTGCTCGCGCGGCACGTTGGCCAACACCACCGTGTCGAAGGGCTGTAGCTCGGCCAGGCTGGTCGGCAGGTTGTCGCTCGGCCGCACCGAGACTTCGAGGTTTTCGGCCCGCAACCGCGCGACCAGAAACTCGTGCTGGCCGCGAAACTCGTGGTCCTCGATCAAGAGCACCTGCCCCTTGCCCCGCACGTGCGTAAAGGTCGTGGCGCGGTTGTTCTGCTGCATCGCGTCGGTGGCCGGATCGTCGGGCACGATGCTGGCCTCGTAGGTGTAGAAGTGCGGGTCGTCGAGCTCCTGTCGCACGGTGAAAACCTGCTTGCCTGGGGGGACCTCGACGTGCTGCTCGCTGATCGCCACCAACTGATCATCGGTCTTGCGGCTGACGATCAGCTTGGCGCCGATCACGCCCGACTCGCCCGGCGGCGGCTCGCTCGTGTTGTTGATGACCACGCGCAGATCGAAGGGCTGTCCCTTGCGGACGTCGGACGGGATGGTGAGCTTGTCGACCAGCAGATCGGCCCGCGCGTCGTAGGTCACCGGCTGCACGTCGATGCCGATGCCGGCCTCGGCCGCGGCGCGGGCCTGCTCGAGTGCGTCGCCGATGTTCTGCTTGCCGTCGCTGACGACGACGATCCGCTTGGCGGTGTCTTCCTTGAAGGTGGCCTGCGCCAGTTTCAGCGCGCCGGCCAGGTTGGTCGACTCATCGCCGATCTGGCTCTCGATCAGTTCGTTGAGCTGCACTTCGTCGTCGAAGGGAGGAATTTCGATGGCCGCCTCGTGGCCGAAGACGATCACCCCCACGCGGTCCTGCTTTTCGCGGTGCTTCAGGATCGACTTGTTCACGTAGTCCGACATCGCCTTGCGCCGCGCGACGGGGATGCTCTGCGATTCGTCGAGCAGGTAGATCACCGTCAGCCGCTCCTCGGTCCGAATCCATTGCACCTCGGCCAGTGCGAGTACCACCGCCACCAGCACGACCGTGCGCAGCGCGAGCGCGATCAACCGCCGTAGCGAACCCAGCCCGGCGAGGCTGCGGAAGCTGAACCACCATAGCAACGGCAACAGCGCCAGCAGCAGCAAATACCCGGGACTGCGAAAACCGAGCGAATACGGCAACATGGCTACATCACGATCCGTTGCACTCGATGGTTACGATAATCCGCGACATAAATTCTTCCCCGGCTGTCGCGAACCAGACCCCAGGGCTGGAACAGCTCGCCGGGCTGGCGGCCTTCGTGCCCCCAACATCCGAGCGATTGGCCTGTGAGCGTGAATTTCTGGACGCGGTGGTTGCCGTGCTCCGAGACATAGACCTGCCCCTCGCCGTCGAGCGCCAGGTCATAAGGATAACTCAACTTGCCCGGTTCGCTACCGTGTTCTCCCCAAACGTCCAACAGTGTACCCTGCTGGTCGAAGACTTGGATACGGTGGTTGACGGCATCGGCAACCCAAATATGGTCGTCGCGGTCGATGGCCATGCTCTGGGGCCGCCGGAACTGACCGGGGGCGGAACCGTGCCCGCCCCATTCGAGCAGGAATTCTCCCTCGGGCGATAACTTCTGGATGCGGTCGTACTCGCCGTATTCCGAAATGTACAGGTTACCCTGCGAATCGTCCACCACGTCGGTCACCAGGCCAAATTCGCCGGGCCGGTGCCCCGCGACGCCCCCGAGCTTTTGGAGCAATTCCCCTTCGACCGAATAGATCAGCACCTGAAAATAGTGCGTATCGGCCACCAGCAGCCGGCCCTTACGGTCGATCGAAAGGCCGGTCGGCCGGCCGTTGGTATGGATTGGGGTGCGCCACATGCGGACAAACTCGCCGTCGGCGTCGAACACCTGGATGCGGGCGGTCTTGTCGCACACGTAGAGCCGGTCGTCAGCGTCGATGGCCATTGGCCTGGGGAGCTCGAAGCGGCCGTTGGAGATGCCGCGTCTCCCCACGACCTTGTCGAGCCGGCCGGAGGTGACGAAATCGGCGTCGCACCCGCAGGCGACGGCGAACATCAATGCGATTGGAAAAAGTCGGGCTGGAATGGCTTGCCGGAGTTGCATGATGGACCGCGGTAGAATGACAGGCCGGACGACAGGCCGAGGTTCGACGAAAGACCGGGGTTCGACGAAAGTCACGCGCGACCCCAACGAGAAGCCAGGCCGCTAGCCAGGGCCGGCGCCACGGCGACCCGAACGGACCGCACCCATCATCGTCGCCGATTTTCGGCCGTTGGCAAGCGGATTTCCGGCATTATCTCGACACCTACGCGGCATCGCGTGCCGTCATCGGCGAAGCGACCGTCCGCAGGAACCGTCCGCCGCTTTCGTACCATCCCTGGCGGGCGAAGCGGCAGTGTCGGATGTCGAGTAAGAAGCCGAGCCATCGGCCGTCCGACGTCTCCAGCGAGGCGATCACCAGGCGGTTGACCAGCGGCTGGGGATGAAAGAAGCCCAGCCCGCGCTCCGAAAGCTGCTTGCCCGCGGCGACGAACGTGGGTCCGTCGGGCGTTTGCCCGTCGGCCTGGACAGGTGTCAACATCACCAACCTCGGATAAGCATATCGCTGCTCGTGGCGACGATCCAACGGGCTACCGGCCGGAAACATGCCCGCCAACAGCCCCCAGACCTGGGCGCTAATGGTGTCGTCATTGGACCCCGCGGTATCGGCGCTCGCACCGATGGGTGGGTCGCAAATCAGTGCGCTCATGGGCGTGGTTCCCGATCCGAATGGAGCAAACCGATGGTCACCAGCGCGACGGCGTCGCGCTTTTGACGAGCAATCGGTTCGTGTTGTGCTTTTCCCGCCGCCTGAAAAGGCCAAGATGGGTGGTGTGCCGCTCGCGGATCGCGAGAGCGACCCAAGGCACAACGAAAACCTAGTCCACGAAACAGGCCGGGTCAAATGGGGTTTGGCCGATTTGTCGCGCATTGGCACGGCCACCGCCGACGTGCTAAAACCATGTGCTCCCCGGCCGGGATGCCAAAGCCTTGGTTGTAACGTAGGAGATTGCCGTGCAACGGTTGTCTTGTTTGTCAATCGCTTTTCGTTACTTGGGAAAATCTGTTGCTCTTGCTTGTGCCGGATTGATTTCCATGGGACCGCTCGTGGCAAGCGGCGTCCTCGCCGCGGAACCACCAAGAATCCGCATCGTGACCCTAGGCGATTCGATCACGCGAGGAGTGCGCAGCGGCGTGGAAGCCAATAAAACGTTCGCGGCATTGTTGGCCGTGAACTTGACGGCGCGAAACGTCGCGGCCGACGTGATCAACGTTGGAATTGGCGGCGAACGCACCGATCAGGCGCTGGCACGTCTGGACAAGGATGTGCTGATACTCAATCCGCGTCTTGTCGTCATCATGTACGGCACAAACGACAGTTACGTCGACAAATGCGGCGCACAGCCGAGGCTCACGGTCGATGAGTACGAGGTGAACCTAACCGCGCTGGTCAAGCGGGTGCGCGAGGCGGCTGGCGAGCCGATTTTGATGACGCCGCCGCGCTGGGGCGACAAGGCGGCCGATGGCGCCGGCGAGAACCCCAATCGGACGTTGGAACCCTATGTCGAGGCATGCCGAGCGGTCGCGAGCGCCGAACGTGCGCCCTTGGTCGACAATTACGCCCATTGGTTGCGCGAGCACGCCTCCGGCGTGGATATCAGCAAATGGATGACCGACGAATGTCACCCGAATCCCCAAGGCCACGAAGTGATCGCCAAAAGCCTATTGCCGGTCGTACTGGAGGCGCTTGCCGCGCCTGGCGAAGCGCGGGCCGCCGACTGGCCGGCGTTCCGCGGCCCAAACGGAAACGGCGTCAGCGACCAGCGCGGCGTGCCGCAAACCTGGGGACCGGAAAAGAACATCCGCTGGAAAGCGCCCTTGCCCGGTCCGGGCAATTCAAGCCCCGTCGTTTCGAGCGAGCGCGTGTTTGTGACCTGTGCCACCGACCGAGGCAAACAGCGCGGGCTATACTGTTTCGACCGCCGTGACGGCAAGCAACTCTGGGCGAACGTCGTCGAATTCAACGCCGACGACCCGACCCACGAGACGAACCCATATTGCGGCTCGTCGCCCGCCGCTGACGGCGAGCGAGTCGTCGTTTGGCATGGGTCGGCCGGCTTGCACGCCTACGACTACGAAGGCCGCCCGCTCTGGTCGCGCGACCTGGGCGTTTTTCGCCATATTTGGGGCTACGGCTCGTCACCGGTTTTTCACGGCGATGCGATCCTGTTGAACTGCGGGCCGGGCAAGCGCACGTTTGTCACGGCCATCGACCGTCGCGACGGCCACACGTTGTGGCAAGTCGATGAGGCCGGCGGTGACGACGGCGATGAGCGGCCTGGCGAAAAGCCAAAGTGGCTCGGATCGTGGAGCACGCCCGTCATCGTCAAAGTCGATGGCGAGGAACAGGCGCTCGTCAGCCTGCCGCACCATGTAAATGCCTATGACCCCAATGACGGAAAGATCCTCTGGAGCTGCGACGGCTTGGGCGACCTGGCGTACACATCGGTGCTTTCGAGCGATGGATTCGCGGTGGCGATGGGGGGCTATTTCGGTCCGGCAATGGGCTTCCGCCTGGGCGGTAAGGGAAACACGACCGAAACGAACCGGCTCTGGCTCACCACTCAACCCAATCCGCAACGGATCGGTTCGGGGGTGATCGTCGGCCGCCACATCTTCATGGCCAACGAGCCGGGCCTGGCCCAATGCCTGGAGTTGGAGACTGGCAACGAAGTCTGGCGCGAGCGGCTTTCAGGTGCCAAGATCTGGGCTTCGCTCGTCCTGGCCGAGGGGCGGCTTTACGTGACGGATCAGGCCGGCGTGACGTTTCTGTTTGCGCCCAATCCCGAAAAGTTCGAGTTATTGGGCAAGAACGAGATCGGAGAGCCGACGAATTCGACGCTGGCGCTGGCCGGCGGACAGGCGTTTCTGCGGACGTTCGAGCACTTGTATTGCATCGAGGAACTGAAGCCTGAATGAATGGTCGCGTCCAAATATACGGCGAGCTTCATCGCGTGGATTATGGCCAAATCGTGCCGAGAATTGCAGTCAGGTTCCGTCCGAGATGAGCCGCCCCAACTTCCGCCCGGTGACGCTGAGCGGAAAATCGTCCAAGTCGGCGGGCGTGACCCAGGCGATCTCGGCCGCCGTCTCTCTCGCGGCGCGGCGCGAAACGTACTCGGCCAGGTGACATTCGAGCGTGATGCGAAAACGGGTCACACTGTGTTTTAGCGTCGTTAATTGCCGTAGCGGCAGCACCAGCACGCCCGTCAGCAAATCGACCCCGGCGATCAGTGCTTCGGCGGTGTCGCCGTCGCCGGGCGACGCCAAGGCGAAACGGGGGAAGTCCCAAAGCCCTCCCCAACGGCCACTTTCACCGCGGCGCAATAGCAACACGCGTCCGCGGCGGCGAACGACCACGGCCGCCTCGCGGACCGCCTCTGCGGGCGGTTTTCGCCGCACCAAGGGGACCACCTCCTGCAAGCCGTCGCGGTACGTCGGGCACAGCGCCATCGCGGGGCAATCATGGCAACGCGGACTGCGCGGCGTGCAGACGAGGCTGCCCAGTTCCATCAGCGCCTGGTTGAACTCGCCGCAGCCGCGCCGCGGCAGCAGTTCCTCGGCCAGCGCCCAAAGCAACTCTTGGCCGGCCGCTTGACTCGGGTCGCCGCGAAAGGCCACCAGCCGGCTCAATAGCCGGACCGTGTTCGCCTCCAGAATCGGTTGCCGAGCGTCGAAGGCGATCGAGGCGATCGCCCCCGCCGTGTAGCGGCCAATGCCGGGGAGCGTGCGGATGGCGTCAATCTCGTGAGGGAACTGGCCTGCGTGTTCGCTGTCGATGATGCCCGCGGCACGGTGCATCTGACGCGCGCGTCGGTAGTAGCCCAGCCCTTCCCATTGCCGCAGAACCGACTCTTCCGTGGCCGCCGCCAACGCCGCGATATTGGGAAAGGCGGCGAGAAAACGTGGATAGTATTCCGAGACGGTTGCGACCTGGGTCTGCTGGAGCATGATCTCGCTGACCCAGACGCGGTACGGATCGCGCGAGCGGCGCCAGGCCAGATCGCGCGCCGCGCGGCGAAACCAGGCCAGAAGCCGCTGGCGAAATCGCCGTTTCCATTCGGTCGTTGGCGAGTTGGCCCCTACGGCGGTGGGGAATATTTCCAAGGGGCATCTACCTTGATGGGAGCCGTCTGATCGAAAGATTGCCGCGAGCCCGGACTTGCATTTTCAATTCGTAGCCCCTCAAGAGATCCATGCCGACAAGTGGGGCAGTGTCGGCTTCATCTATGAGGACGTGGCGCACTTGGCCGTCCCACACGACTTTCGCCTCGTAGACGTCAAACAGGCATTCGCTTCCGTCAGCAAGCGTGCCGCGGTCCAGGCTTTGCCACGGCAGATGCAGTGCGGTGATCAATGCGGGAGGCAACGTCAGCGACGCGGTATAACCCGTATCGACAACGGCTTCGACTTCCTGCTCCTTCCCAAGAGGTCCTTTTACTTTCAAGCGGATTCGGGCTTCGTCGGATTCGACGATGCCAGTAATCATGACGCCCCTCGCCGTTCCCGCCCGCCGAAGCGATGCACATAACGCGAGCCAATTCGCACCATCCAAATCTGCGCCTCGGGAAGGCGGGCACGCAGCCGGGCGCATGCCTTCAGTTCGTCATCGTCAATCTCAAAGTCGCTTGTCTCAATGTCAATGGCAACGAACCGGCCCTCGTCTTCGGGCTTGAGGCGAGGATGCACGGTGCTCTCGTAGGCGGCGTCGCCACGGTGTGCGAATTCGTCTTTACCATATCTGCGTTTGATCGATGCCATAATTCCCTCACTTGCCTTGAGCCGAGGTCGGATGATGACCTGCCTATTATACTCGATTTGCAGTCAACGGGATGCCGCAACCGCCCACGCGTCAGTGTAGCATTCTGCCGAAGACCATTCGCCGCTACACGAAGCCTTCTTCGACGAGCCGGCTACCCTCGGGGGTCACCTCGTGCCGCTGGCCTGATCCGTCAACGACACGGCACCAACTCTCGGACACCAGCTTGGCGTTGACACCCGGCAACTCCAGGCGGAAGTTGAACCCGCCGTACATACCTGGAACTGCGAACCACATCTGAGGCCGGTCCAGTTCCAAAAGCGGTTCCAATTCGGGGAGCCGCAGAGCGTGCTCTTGCACCAGCCGATCCGCTCGCCCGCGAATAACCACGTGGAAGTTGGTTTGGATCTTCAGGAGCACGCCCAGAGGAACCCGGTGCTTGTACACGGGTTCCAAAACGTGGAGCAGGGAGCTATGCCCCTTCCGCGCAGCAACATCCACCGGGCGTTCGCCGCGAGCATTCTGAAGCGTCCGCCACGCTCCCATTTCAATGAGCCGGTGCATGACTTCGATCGGGGCGCCTGCGTGGGCGGCTTGATGCAACGGAGCATAAAGCGATTTACCACTGGGTCGGCAGGAGTTGACGAACTCCATATGTTCAGAAACTAGTTCAAATACACGGGGCCAGTTGTATGCCTTGGCGGCATCTGCGAGCGCCGATCGGGCGTTTGAAGCCCACTCGTTCAGCGATTCCGCTTGTGTGATGCCGTCCCAAACTACATCCATCGGTCGGCCGCGAAGGACACGTCAACAGCCCAAATCCTTCAATCAAGATAACGTGCTGGATTCTGGCCATCAAACTGAGCACGGCAGTTGACGATCGGGCCATCCAGAAATCGCAATACGAGGCGGCCAACGCCCCTTCGCGTATTGGCATTGCGGTCGAAAACGCCTTCGATCATCTGCGTCCCGTCGAAGTTGACGACCTGCACATGCGTAATCTGCTGCTCGCCGTCTTCGCCGATTACCCACGCTGGCGATTCTCCTGCGGCAAGCAAGTCGCGCAGATCATCGTGCGTGCGAACTTGGATTGTTCGTTTGGGCATGGCAACATCTCGGTCAGGGGCGTGTGCTCCATATCGTCGAGTTTGCGCGAAAAACGCCCCGGATGCAAGCCGAATTGCGAACGACAACGGCTACCGAATCAAGGCCAACGAGAATCCCTTCCTCACCGGGGCGAACGAGCGGCCCTGATGGGCCATGGCGCAATCAAGACCTTGCGGCGACCAGCAGGGCTTCGGCAATCTCCATCACATCGATCGGCCAGAACTCGGATGGCTGGGGATGCGCGGTTGGCGTTCCCGGGAGCGGGCGACAGCAGAGCAGGGTGTCGCGCCACCTCGGCGGCACATCCTTCCTCCCATACACCGCCCCGAGCAGCGCCCCAGCGATGGCGGCGTTGGTATCCGTGTCACCGCCCCGCACCACGGTATCGACGACCCCTTCCTCCAGGTTCGGAGCGTGCGACAGTTGGTAAAAAGCATTCCGCAGCGCGATCAGCACCGAGCCCATCTGGTGCGTGTAGTCCACGGGCGCTGCGTGCCGGGCGTCCTCATGAATGCGGGCATGCCAATATCGTGGAAACAACGTCCCTATTGTAATGTTTGCCATGCATGCCGATACCGGCTTGAGGCGAGGCAAGCGCGGTTTGGCCGCCGGCACATCTCTGGCCGCTTGTTTTCTCCGCGCACGGAAATCTCCTTGACGTGCTCCGCCCCTCCGTTGACAATACGACCGTGCTGTCGCCGACCGTCTTGGGGCTTGGCTTTCAGCGCGCAGCCGATCCTGCGGACGTTCGATCCCGAACCGGCCGCTGGTTCGGCGGACACAAAAGGCATGGGATTCCGATGGATCCGCAAGAGCGCGACTCCTTTCCGGCGGGCGTGGCGAGCAAACTCAAGAGCTACGTCTATCGACTGATCGACCCGCGAAACGGTGAGACCTTCTATGTCGGGAAGGGTACGGGCGATCGTGTGTTCTCCCACATTCGCGGCGAGCAGAAGCTGGAGGGAG
>DATLQY010000120.1:0-6613 GCA_035534975.1 Pirellulales bacterium | reverse complement strand
GCACGAGCCGCTCTTCCATGACCTATATTTGAGACGCAGGCGGTGTTTGTCGCGTCGGCCGGGGCCCTGCGCGCGAGGAATTCACACTTTTTCGTACCAAAGCGTCGTCGAACATGAGCCCCCAACCCCTCAGGATTCTGGTCGTCGATGACCAGGCGGCCATCGTCTGGGCCTTGTCGAGTTTCTTGAAACGCGCCGGCTACGAGGTCTCTCAGGCGGGCGACGCCGAGCTGGCGCTGGCGGCCCTTGAGCATGATCGTCCGCACTTCGTGATCGCCGGCGGGGCAATTCAGGGCTCCGGCGGTGTCGACTTCTGCCGCAGGATTCGCAACCTGAACACACCCGACTATGTGTTCGTCTTCCTGCTGGTAAAGGATTCGAACTCGAACGACTTGATCGAGGCCCTGCAGGCGGGCGTCGACGATTTCCTGGCCCTACCTGTGGTCCACGGCGAATTGCTTTCGCGGTTGCGGGCCGGCGCGCGGGTGCTCGAGTACGAGCGGAGGCTGGCGCGCCGCGCGCGTACTGACCCGCTGACGGGTCTCGGAACAAGGCAAGCCTTCGTCGACGCCCTTGGGCGGCAACTCGACTCGACCGGCCGCCGCGCCGCATCGTCGTGTGTGTTGGCCGACATCGACTTCTTTCGCCGCGTCAATCATCGGTACGGTTATCCTGCCGGCGACGCCACGTTGCGCGCGGTGGCTGAGCACCTCGGCGTGCTGGAGGACGCCGGCGACCTGGTCTGCCGCCTCGGTGGCGATCGTTTCGGCGTGCTCCTGACCGGCGCCTCGGAGTCCGACGCCGAAAGCTGGGCCGAAAACTGCCGGTTCGCTCTGGCCGAGTTGAAGATCCCATCGTGCGATAGCCCGGCCGGACTGACGGCCAGTTTCGGCGTCGCGCAGTTGTTGCCCGGTACCACGCCCGAGGCGGCGATCGCTCTGGCCGAACAACCGCTCCTGGTGGCCAAACAATCGGGGCGCAACCGCGTCGTTGCCAGCGGCGGCATGGCGGCCATTACCGCCGATCGGGCCGGGGCCGGACTATCCAGCGATCCATTACGCACCGCCGTGGCCCGCGACGTCATGACGTCCACCGTAATCGCCGTCCACGAACGCGAGACGTTCGAATCAGCCGCCCAGTTGCTGAGCGATTGCCGGCTGGCAACGCTCCCCGTCGTCGACGCCGATGGAATGCTGTTGGGCACGGTCCGCAAGGCTGACCTGGGCGGGCGGCCCACGGAGCGGAAGTTTTCCTCTCGCGCGATCGCCGAAGCCGTCTCGACCGAAGCCCCTTGCTACGACGAGGAGACGACGGTGCAAACGCTGTACGAATTCTTCCAGCGCGAGGAGTACGACCGCGTGGAGATCGTCCATAGCGGCAGGCCGACGGGCTACGTGACACGCGGCTCGCTGGCCGCCTTGAGTCGGCCGCTTATGTTCGACTCGTTCGCCCAGCACGTGAGCAACGACCACGACAGCGCCGCCTTGCTTGTGGCTGATCTGGACGAGGTGGCGCAAGCCTGAGCGGCGCCACTTGGACGAAGTTCGAAACGGCGCAGCGCAAAGCCCACTGCCAACAACCGCCGCCACGTTCCCGCGGCCGGCTCAATGGATATTGCAGTTGGGCACGGCATTCTGAAGCTTCGCGATGCCGGAGGGCGTGATGGACGGGACGCCGTATCTGTCAAACCATAGGTCGCGTAGTCCACAGAGCGCTGCCAGTTGCTCCAGCTCGATGTCGGTGGTCACAACGCCGTGCAGCGATAGGTACGTCAGCCCCTTCAGGCCTGCGATCGCTTCAAGGGCTTCGTCCCTTGAGCCGCTGCAACCTGCGACGCTGAGCGAGCGCAGTCTTGTGAGCCGACGCAACGGGACCAACCCCGCCGACGAGATGAAGGGGTTTTGGATCGACAAGTGTTCCAGGTCCGCCATTCCGGCGACGACCATGAGCGTGGCGTCTGTCACGCCATGTCCGGACAGCGAAAGCGATCTTAGCGCAGGCAGTTTCTGAACGATGGAGAGTGCTTCCGGCGTCATCGCCGTCTCCATCGAGGTGGCGAGGTCGAGCGATTCGAGCCGCCTTAGACGCGTCAAGGGCGTCAGGCCCGGGCCGGTACGCACAAACCCGTCTTCCCAGGCATGATGTCCCCATAGACGCAAGCTTTCGAGCTGCTGCAGCGAGGCGACGTACTTCAAGCCCGCGTCGGTGATCTTCGGGCAGGACAGGCCTAGCCGCCTCAGTCTTCGTAGCGCAGCAAGCTGTGACAACCCATCGTCCGTCACCTGATCGCTACCGATCTCAAGCACGACGAGACCCGTCAGACGACAGATTTCCTTCAATTCTTGGTTGTCGATCGGCGTCGGGGCGGAATAGCCCTCGATCTTCAGCAAAGTCAAATGTGGGAGATCATGCACCGCCGCGCGGCGCTCGCGCGGCTCCAGCGCGTAGGGCCACTCGATTCCAATGATTCGGTCAAATGGCTTAAGGTGCCCACCAGGCAGGTAGGGCAGGCGCCGCCAAAGCCAGTCGGGTAAGGCGCGATCGACGTCGTACAACACCCGATGGGCCGGCGAACCTTTGAAACCCCGTTCCGCGCACCAGCCGACCCGCTCAAGGGCGGCCTGTTGCCGCCGGTAGTCGTGCGCCGCGTAGCCGATGCCTCCGCCGGCGACGAGCACCAGTGCCAAGAGCTCCGCCAAGCTGACTTGCCAAGCACGGCGCGCTCGGCGACGCTCGAACCATGCGACCAGCGCCGCAAGAGCCAACAGGCCAAGCAGTGCATCGACAGTCAGGGCAAGCGGCCGCGCCGCCTCGTCGAACGTCTGGTCCGGAGGCGACCAGAGCACCGTCGCCTGATCGACCTGCCGGCGGAACGCGATCGGCCAACCGAACCTCGTGACGCGACCGTAATGCCAGAGCGGATCGACGCCGCTGCGGCCCGCGACGTTCAGCACCGTGAACATTGCGCCGCAGCACGCGAGTAGCAGCCATGCCGGCCAACGCAACCGAAACCAGGCACGTCGCGGCGTCGAGATTACGGTGGACGTCGTTTCGGGCTCGTTCATGGAGTCCTCCCCATTCCAGCCGCGACGTGACCTCTTCGGTGGGCACCGCCCACCTCAGTTGAACAGTTTGGTGTCCGCGCAGGCGGATCAACCGAGTTTATTTGGCCGGCTGGCGACGCGATTGCGCAGTTGTACGACAAACGCCGCATGGGCGGGTGTGGCAAACCCGAGATCGAGCACCTGCAATACCTTGGCCAGGTCTCCATGCGCCATTGCCGACGGATCCAACCAAAGCCCCGGAAATGTCTCACTTTGATAATGCCCTGCCGGGCTCAGTGGCAGGCGTTCGAACGCGCCTTCGCGCTGAACGAACCAGTCGATGGCTCGATCGACCACGCGCCACACGACGTATTCCTTGACCTGGTTGCGTTGATAGACGCGGAACTTCTTGTGGAGATCGATGCTGACGCTACTGGCGGCGATTTCTCCGGTCAACTCCGGGCCGCCGACGACGTAGTCGTCGGCGTCGAGCGTCACCTGGCCGCCAAAGGCCGGTTCGATGATCATCGTCGCGTCCGGCTGTGGCTCGTTTTCCATATCCAATCGAATGCTGCCGTTGTCGCCCACGCGAATGCCGGGCGTGTGCGCCCGGTAATGGACCAGCCAGCCGATGAAATCGGCGTGCGGCCCGGCGTGCTGGTTCCAACGCACAGGAGAGGGCATGTAAACTACTCCTTCGATCAGCTCCGCTTTTTTCAAGCCGGGCATGGTCTCGAAACGGCGTTCGAATTCGCAACGGGTCAGTTGATCGCCCGTTTCCAATGGGCGAAAAGTCATGGGTGCTTCCTCCGCATCCTTGGACATTACCTTAGTTGAACAGCCTGGGGAAATCGCGGACGTCGCGGAGCATTCCGCCGTCGCGAGGGTCTTTCCGCAACAAGTTCATGGTCGTCGGATCGAGATCCAGTTCACTTTCCTCCAGTCCGAACCGCCAGCCGTAGACCCGCTTGAGCAACTGGTCCAGGTTCTTTTTCTGGTGGTTGTGATAGTAATTCAGGAAAACCCCGCCGCCCGCGTAGATGATGTTGCTCCCTTCGCTGCCGAACTCCTCGCTCGATTTCGGGTCGGTGTTCTTGATCCATCCCCAATCGCCAGGCACCCAGTGGTTCCAGGGAACGTTGACGTGCCGAGCAAGCAAGATACCGTCGGTCGGCGCGGTCCCATCGCTGCTCTTTGTGGGACATATTCCCGCGAAGGGATGTTGCCGGTCGAGGCTCGCCTCCAAGCGCGCCATGACGCCCGGGTTCGGTTTGACCTGCTGGAAATAGTCGAATACGCCCTGCGCGAAGATGAACCGGCATGCGCTGGTGCAGCCGATGATGTAGAACGACTTACCCACGAACGCGTCGCCGACCCCCTTGCTTGGCTTCACGCCGGGCTTGAGCGTCCAGTTGTCCTCCAGCATCGGCTGCCAGTGTTCGACGGTGTCGTACTGGTAAGTGCGGTTCTCCGGGAAAATCCAACCCGCGCGATATCCCCAGTAGACGACGTTTTGCCGGATGGCGATGTGCTCCTTGAGTTTTTCCACGGAGCAGTTGGGGCCGCTGAATTCGAACCGTCGCCCGCGCCCGAGCATCGTGGCGAGGATCTCCTTCTTGGAAGCCATGGTAATCGCCTTCATCTGCCCGAGGCGGTCGATGTATTGCACGGTTTCGGGCGCCAGCCCCAACTCCGGTCGCTTCGCCAGATCGAACGTGCCGGTATCGGGACTGCCGACGCTCAGCACATAGCCGACGCTGTCGCCTTTCGGCGACTCGTCTACTTGAACCTGGTTCGCGGTCCATCCCATCGCGATCAACAATTGCTGCATCGCGGTTTTGATTCTGGGGATCTCCAGAGGGGGACCCGAAAAAACGATCCCATAAGGCTCGACGGCGCCGGAAGTCGCATCGACGGGGGCCGGGCGAGCGGGCCGATCCGCTTTACTCGGTCTTTTCGCGCCTGAGTCCGCGACCGCGGCGTCCATGAACGCCAGCCGGCCCGGTTGCGCCCGCCCAGCGCCAGGCGCCCGCCCAGGGCCAGGCGCCCGCCCAGGGCCAGGCGCCCGCCGCGCGCCAGGCACGCTGCGTTTGACGTCCACCGTGGCGTTGACGTCCCGCTGCGGGGGCTTCGGCCCGCGTCCCGATGTGGGCGAAGTTGGCTTGTCGTGTACACCAACCAACCACGCGACATAGGCGGCACTGACGAACAAAAGCGCTGTTACGGTAAACGGGAGCCGGCGTCGCCGTGGGTTGGTCGCGGTGCTCATCGGGCGTACCCTTGTGCCTTGTCCGTAGGTTCGTCGATTCTACCATCCCCAATGCGCCAATGCACCAGGGGTCTGTCAGCAAAAAGGCAACGGATCGTCAATGCCCGTTCAAGGCAAATAGCCTGTACAGCGCCCCGCCGGCGCGCCAAAATGAGGGGGCACCGGCGAATTCTCCGGAATTTCGAGGGGCGTGGCGAAATTTGTAAGAATTCCGGGTCCTTTCCTTGAACACAAGCACTGAAAGGTATCGTTCATGACCGTACCCGCTGGACTTGCTCCTCGGCACCCAAAGGGCATATCGCGCCGCGAGTTGCTGCAAGTCGGTTACTCGGGGTTGCTGGGAATCGGCTTGCCTTGCGCGCTTTCCCGGCCTGCCGGCGCGGCGGCGGGCCGATCCGCCGCGCCGGCGCTGACCAGGCCCAAATCGGTCATTCTCGTGTTCCTGACGGGTGCCCCCAGTCATCACGACACTTTTGACATGAAGCCCGATGCCCCGCCGGAAGTGCGCGGCGAGTTCCAGGCCATCGCCACCTCCGTGCCCGGCATTCATGTTTGCGAGCACCTTCCGCAACTTGCCGCACGGGCCCATCGTTACGCGCTGGTCCGTTCGCTTTCGCACCGCGAAAACAACCACCTGGTCGCCACGCACCATGTGCTGACGGGCCATCAGCAGCCGGGTGCGTTTTTCGACAAAGTGGCGTCGCGCGACGACTGGCCCTGCTACTCATCGGCCTGCGACTACTTTCGGCCCCGGAGCGACGGCGTTCCGAGCGGTGTGAATCTGCCGACGTTTCTCTTGCAGGGTCCGTTGACCTGGCCCGGTCAGCATGCCGGCTTGCTCGGGCCGCGTCACGACCCTTGGCAGATTACCGGCGACCCGAACAAGCCCGACTTCCGCGTCGACAACCTGCACCTGGCGCCGGGCATCGAAGTCGAACGCTTCGGCAACCGGCAATCGCTACTTGACGAAGTCAATCGCCAACAGCGGCAGTTGGCCGATCTGGCGGAGTGCCGCCGGCTCACGGACCAGCAACAACAAGCGTTCACGATGCTCTCGGCGGGTAAGCTCACGCAGGCCTTCGATCTGCAGCTCGAAAGCGCCGCGGTGCGCGACCGCTACGGGCGCGCGACCGTGGGCCAGTCGCTTTTGGCGGCCCGCCGGCTCGTGCAGGCCGGGGTGCCGATGGTGCAAGTGAATGTGGGGGCCGCGCAGAGTTGGGACCACCACGGCAACATCTTCCCGACCTTGAGGCGAATGCTGCCGCCGCTGGACCAGGGTGTCGCCGCGTTGTTGGACGAT
>DATLQY010000119.1:0-7114 GCA_035534975.1 Pirellulales bacterium | reverse complement strand
CGACGCGGCGAACCCCAGGCCGTCGGCCAGCTTGAGGTTCGCGCCTCCGATATCAAAGGCGAGTATGTCATTGGTCATTGGTCAATGGTCAATTGTCATTGGTCTTTGGTCTTTGGTCGTTGGTCTTTGGTCTTTGGTCTTGGGTCTTTGGTCTTGGGTCTTTGGTCTTTGGTCTTGGGTCTTTGGTCTTTGGTCTTTGGTCTTTGGTCTTTGGTTTTGGGTCTTTGGTTTTGGGTCTTTGGACTTTGGAATGAGACCTGAGTTTATAACTGGATGCCCTAACCAATGACGAATGACTTTCCTCGCAAATGACCAATGACCAATGACCAATGACGTTCAACTCACCATTTCGCGATCTTGAGCGGGTGCGTCCGCATGAACTCCTCGGCCTGGTCCCGGTGGAACACGCTTTCGGTGGCACCGATCGAACGGACGCAACTGGCCCCCAACGCACTGCCCCACTCGAGACACCGCAGCGGATCGCCCCCTTCAAGCAGGCCGGTGATGTAACCGGCGTCGAAGGCGTCGCCGGCGCCCGTGGCGCCGACGTAATCAACCGGATAGACGCCCGCCTCGACGCGCAGACCATCGGAAACCAACACGGTGCCTCGCCCACCGCAGGTGATGGCCACGGTGCGAGCGCCCGCCTCGTGGAACCGCTCGGCCTGCCGGCGCGGGTCGGCCAGGCCGGTGATCGCGGCCGCCTCGTCGTCGTTGGGCAGGAACACGTCGGTTTCCGGCAGCAATCGCGCGAGCTTGCTCCAATGTTCGCCCGGCCCAGGCAGTACGACGTCGAGCACCGTCGTCACGCCGGCCGCGCGGGCTTGCCGGAACAAGGCGGCCAACTCGTCGGCGTCCAGCGACGGCATCAGCAAATAGCCACCGACGTAGAGCACTTTTGCCTGCCGCACGCGGTCGAGCGGAATATCGGCCGCCGATAGCTTGCCGTTGGCGCCAACCGAATGGATGAAACGCCGGTCTTCGCCCGCCACGTTCACGATCAACGTGCCGGAGGTGCCGACGCCGGCCAAGCGGCGAATGGTACTGGTTTCGATTCCGGCCGAATCCAGCGTCTCGATCACGAAGCGGCCGAAGACGTCGGCGCCGACGCAGCCGACGACGCCTACTTTCACCCCCACGCGCGCCAGGTCCATGGCGGCGTTCGAGGCGCAGCCGCCGATGCTCAACAGCAGGTGATCAGTGAGCACGAGTTGGCCGGCGCGGGGCAACTGGGGGATGGGGGCGCACAGGTGGTCCGCCACCAGCACGCCAACGCTGAGACAATCGAGTTCCATCTTGACCCACCCGGCCGGTTCTTGTATCGTTCCACAGTTTTTGGGTTTTTCCGTAGGGAACGCCCTCCCCGTGGGGCAGGTTTCCAACCTGCCATACGGCAGGCCCGACGCGTAGCGGAATTCGTGAGAATTCCGATCAGTGGCGTGCAATTCGGAACTCTCACGAGTTCCGCTACGGGGGCTATGGCACCCTTGGAAACCTGCTCCACGTGTGTTTGTAGCAGTCGAGTGCGTGGTTTTCCATCCCTTTCCCTTTCGACAGATGGACCTGTGCGGGGGACTTGCCCATGCTCTCTCGACGTTTCTCGCGGCCGGCCGTATGGACCACCATGCCGGCGCTCTTGGCACTGCTCCTTCCGGCGGACATCGCGGCGCAGCCGCTTGACGAAATCCGTATCGCCCGGCTGATTCGGGGCCTGGGAAGCGACTCCTTCGTCGACCGCGATCGTGCCAACGAAGAGCTGGCCGCGCTCGGTCAGGTAACGCGGCGGCAGCTCGAACAGGCGGTGGACGATCCTGATCCTGAAGTTCGGCTGCGGGCCAAGGACCTGCTCAAGCGCATCCGCGTCAGCGAGCTGTGGTCGCCGGCGCGAGTTGACTACCAGGCGAGCCAGGTCTCGGCGTCGGAGGCGCTGGCGGCCATCGTGCGGCAAACCGGCAACCGTGTGCTGGTTGGCGATCAGTACGGCGCTTTCTGCGACCAACAGGTCGACCTGAATCACAGCGGCAGTGTCTTTTGGGAGGTCGTCGACGACCTCTGCCGTCGCAGCGGCAACCGGGTCCGTCCGCACTACGACACGCGCACTCCCGGACTGGTGCTGGTTTCCGGCAACTTGGGCAAGCACCCGGTGGCCTACGCCGGGCCGGTGCGGGCAATGGTAACGCACGCGCGCCGGGTGTTCACCGAAGATCTCGACTACGAACAGCTCGAGGCCGAGCGGGCCCACACCTTTCAGCTCGACCTGCAAGCGATGTGGGAAGACCGTTTCCGGCTGGTGGCGTACCGCTCGCAGCCCGAGTTGATCGAGGCCGTCAGCGCCGACGGCGCGGCGTTGGCGGCGGCCCAAGCCACGAGCGGCGGTTGGAACATCGCCGGGCCGGGCACGCGACAGGTCGCGCTGAGCTTGAGGTTGCACCCGCCTGCCACCACGGCCAAGTCGATCGGCAGATTGAAATTGAAATGGGGGCTGATCGCGGTGGGTGACATGGCGTGCATCGAAATCGCCGACCTGAATTCGACCGAGCCGCACTTCCAGGACGACGTCGAGCTTGTGGTCGAGGGCTTTCAGCAAGGGCCAGGCCCGCGCTGCGAGCTGACGCTGGTAGTCGTCCGCGACCTGGTCGTACCCGAACCGCAGGAGCTGCTGTTTCAGGAGAACGAGGTCGAGCTGTTCGATGCCCAGGGCCGCGCCTTCCGCAAGCAGGGACAGACGAACAATCTGGGCGAGCGCGGCGCCGTGTCGAAGCTCACGTTCACCGGCGACAGCGCCGACAGCGTACCCAAACTGCTCCGTTTCAACTATCCGCGGATCCGTTCGCAGAAGGACCTGGAGATCGTGTTCCGCGACGTGCCGCTGCCGACGAGCCGGCCGGATTGACCCGTGAGGCAGGTTTCCAACCTGCCACACAATCGCACGCACATTCTGCGTGGGAGCGCCGCCTGGGGCGCTCCCGCGCGACCGCATGTAGAGCTAATCCGTTGGATCAACGTACGATATGACTTTGAGGCCCTGGATGGAGCGACCCACCATGTCACGGTCGTGGGTCAAGAGCGGAATTCCGCGGTGTACGGCCGTGGCGACAATCCAACAATCACCCGACTCCAGTCGGCGGCCCTCCTTTCTGCCCGCTTCCATCACACGTGCCCAGACTTGGGCGAGCTCGAAGTCGAATGGGATCACCAGGAAGCGATGGATGAACAGGTCAAGGCCGCTTCGGGCCTTTTTTCCCCAGCGTCGTGTCGAGCAGCACCGCGCTCACGACGGGTGCTCCTCGTCCGCCAACTTGCGACGAACCATTCGTTCGTTCAGGACATGCCGCAGAAGTTCATCCGGATCGTCGTCGACAGGCCATAACTTCCTGAATTCATCAAGATCGGATACCGGCGATACACCCTGTGCGATAGCCAGTTCGCTCAGCGGCAGAGATTTCCAAAACGACATTTCGGCGCCCGTGGAACGGGCCTCCGTTCCATTTGCAAGCACCACCAGGGATTCAACTTCGAGAATTCGCTCCCTGCCTCCTTCGACGATAGCACGGCCGATGACTCTTGCGGTCCGCATCCAGGCATCGGGCAACTGCGCCAGGTGCTCCACCCGGAAGCGACAGCGCCATTTCGTGCCGTCCGCTTCCCAAAGCCGGCCCGTCAGGCTTCCGTGGCCATTGAGTTCCTCGAGGCGACCGGTTACCGTCCGGCGCGATCCGGCGCGTTCTTGATTGCGTCTAGGGGTTGACATTTTCTGGTTCACCTCGTTCATCAACATTGTCGCCGGTACGTCAAATCTACCTTCGTCAACCGTCCGCGACAAGCAACGTCCGCTGTATCACCCGCACGATCCCCCGTGCCACTTCCTCTTTGGATCCCGCAAGCCGCTCGACGACCTGGCCCGCTCGGTCGATGATTTCAACGTCGGTATCAAGCGCCCGCATGGCTTGCGGGCCGTTGAGCACCATCAGGTCGCAGCTCTTTTTTTCCAGTTTGGCCAACGCGCGCAAACGGTGGTCGTCGGTTTCCAAGGCAAAGCCGACGAGCCATTGCCCTTGCTTTTCGGCGCCGAGCGTGGCAACCACGTCGGGAGTTTCGATCAGGTGCAGCTCGAGCGGCTGGCCCGTCTTTTGGATTTTGCCCTCAGCCACCCGGACGGGTCGATAGTCGCAAGGCGCCGCGACTCCGATCAGCCCGTCGCAACGGGCAAATACGCGCCGGCAGGCGGCGAGCATCTCCTCGGTCGAAACGACGTCGATCAGCTCCGCCGCCTCCGGATACACGACGTCCACCGGGCCGCTGACCAGCGTCACCTCGTGGCCGGCGGCCAGCACCGCCTCGGCCAGGGCCTTGCCCATGCGGCCGCTCGAGGCGTTGGTCAGGTAACGCACCGGATCGAGGTATTGGCGAGTGGGACCGGAAGTGATGAGGACGTGGGACATGGGAAGGCGTTAGGCGCTTGGCGTTAGGAAAAAGGGTTCAGGGTTCAGGGTTCAGTATGTCCAATCGACGTCATTTTCGAAATCCTGAACCCTGAACCCCGCGTCCCTCTCCTCGCGTGGCATTGGCCCGCTCCGGCGCAACGCCGATATACGCGGACTAAAGCCTAGGGCCTATCGCCTTCAACTGCGCCTCGATCACCGCGCGAATCGTTTCGGGCGCGGCCATCCGCCCGGCGCCTTGCGTTCGGCAACTGAGCCAACCTTCTTCGGGATCGACCAGCACCACGCCGTCGCGTCGCAGTTGCTCGACGTTCCGTCGCACGGCGGGCTTGGCCCACATCGCCGAGTTCATCGCCGGAGCCACGATCATCGTACCCGCGAATGAGAGCGCCAGGGTGCTGAGCAAGTCGTCGGCCAGTCCCGTGGCGGCCTTCGCCAGAAAGTTGGCCGTGGCCGGCGCGACGCACAGCAATTCGGCCCTCTCGGCCAGGTCGATGTGGGCGCCGAGCGGGTGCTCCGGCGTGAAGGCGCTCTGGAGCACGGCGCGGCCGGTCAACGCCGCGAACGTTGCCGGCCCGACGAATTCCGCCGCGGCTTGGGTCATGACCACGGTCACGCCCGCGCCGGCTTGCACCAACTGGCTGACCAGCGCCGCCGTCTTGTAGGCGGCAATACCGCCGCTGACGCCGACGATGATCTCCCGGCCGTTCATAGATCGCTCAGGTCCAACTCGGGCGGGCCTCCGGCGTCGTCGGGTTGGCCGGCGACGCGGACGACCGACGTGGCATCGAGGTAGATCTTGTCCTGGATGATCTCCTGGATCACGATCTCGAGCTTGTCCTGCGTGTTCAGGTCGACCAAGGGCCGGCTTCCGGCGTTCAGGGCCACCAGGCGTTTCTGGATCAGGGTCGACAGCTTGAACCGTCCGCCCACCTTGTTCACGATCGCTTCCTCACGAAGCTCGTCAATCATTTCGCTCAGTCTCCACGGGGGTGAGAATATGGCACAACTCGTCGATCGCCCGTTCGATGTCGTCGTTGACGACCTGGAAGCGGTAACGGTCGGCGGATTGCATTTCGCGGCGGGCGACTTCCAGCCGCCTTTGAATTTCGGCCTCGCTTTCGGTGCCGCGGTCGCGGAGCCGGCGTTCCAACTCAGCCATCGAGACCGGCCGTACGAAAATCGTCAAAGCGTCGGGATGATGTTCGAGAACGGCCATCGTGCCTTGCACGTCAATCTCCAAGACTACCCATTTGCCCGCCTCCAGGCTAGGGGTCACTTCGGCGTGGAGCGTGCCGTACCAATCGCCGCGCCCGTAAACCTCGCAACATTCCAGGAATTCGCCCGCTTGCCTTCGCCGCTCGAAGCCGTCGCGGCTGAGAAAGTGGTAATCCACACCGTCGACTTCCGCCCGCCGCGGCGGCCGCGTGGTGGCTGAAACGCTTTTCACCAGAGGGGCCGGCGCGCAGTCGAACAGGCGCTTGAGCAGCGTCGTCTTGCCCGCGCCCGAAGGCCCGGAAATCACGACCAGTTTTCCGGTGGGGGAGTCCATACTACGCAAAATAATCAAATTGAAAAACAACCGCAGAAGGATGAACCGCGTGGGGCGATGACCTCATATTAAAAGGGGATGAGGGGATCAGGAGGAGATGGGGGGATGGGGCAGAAGGAGGAAGGATGAAGGCGGACGCCGTCAACTTTCTCCTTCTTTCTTTTAACTTTCTTCTTTTAACTCTTTTCCTTTCCCATCCCCATATCTCCTCCGTATCCCCACATCCCCTTCTATTCGACATTCTGAATCATTTCCCGGATGCGCTCGATCGCGGCCTTGATCTCGATCACGTGCCTCGCGATCTCGACGTCGTTGGCCTTGGAACCGATCGTGTTGGCCTCGCGGAACATCTCCTGCGTTAAGAACTCGAGCTTGCGGCCCGAACTTTCGGCCGTTCTCATGAACGTGTCGAACTGCTCCAGGTGGCTCTTCAGCCGCACGAGCTCTTCGGAAATGTCGCTCCGCTCGGCATAGACGCTGACCTCCTTGATCAGGTCGGCCGGCGTGATCGTCACGCCGAGCTCGGCCAACAGCGATTGCAACCGCTCGTGAAGCCGGTCGCGATAACTTTCGACGACCAAAGGCGCGCGAGCCTCGACTCCGGCGAGCTCGCCGGCGATCGTCCGACAATTGGTCGCCAGGTCACTGGCCATGGCGCGTCCCTCGTCTGCCCGCATCTTGTCCAAGGCTTCCATCGCCGCGGTGAGCGTGGCTTGAATCAACCGCCAATCTTCCTCGGCCACGGCCGAATCGGCCGGGCTTTCCAACACCACGCCCGGCAGCATCAAGAGCGACTCCAAGGGCACCTTCGCCGCGGGATCGAGCTCAGCCAGTTGCCGGCGATAACTGGCCAGCACCGTCTGGTCGATCTTGAAGCTGTCCCCCGGGCGCGGCCGGTCGACGCGCAGCGCGATCTGCACGGTGCCACGGCGAATGTGCCGGCGAACGAGGTTCTCGATCTCCGGCTCCAACAAACCGTACCCTTCCGGGCATTTGAGCGCGAGCTTGAAGTAGCGGTTGTTGATCGCGCGAACCTCCACGGCCACCGCGACGCCGTCGGCCTGGCGATGGGCCTCTCCGCAACCGGTCATGCTCAAGAGCAAGGCGAGACCACTCCTTA
>DATLQY010000118.1:0-6479 GCA_035534975.1 Pirellulales bacterium | reverse complement strand
TGTTCATTCCCACCCACCCACGCACCAAGCCGTTAGGATCCAGAAGCGGCATGCCACGCGCTACAGTCCAACGCCATTCGCCGCTGACGTGGCGAATGCGATGCTCGGAATGGTAAGGTGATTTGCCGGCAACGGCCCGCCGCCACAGTTCTACCACCTGAGGGCAATCGTCCGGGTGCAGCGCATTGAGCCAACCCGTACTGCGATACTCTGCGTACGTCTGTCCTGTGAAAGCGCGCCACGAAGGAGAGTCGTCAAGGGCCGTTCCTTCGGCGTCTGTGGTCCAGACGATCTGCGCCGCGGCATTCACTAGCGCTTGGAAGCGCTCGGCGCTCTGCTGCACCGCTTGTTCCGTTCGTTTTCGCTCGGTGATATCGACGATGGCGCTGAGCACGAGCAAGCCCTCGTCGGTTTTGATCGGCGTGAGGCCGATCTCGACGGGGAATTCGCTGCCATCCTTGCGCAGGCCGAACAACTCGCGCCCCGCACCCATCGAGCGAACCACGGGGTTGGCGAAGAAATCCGAGCGGCGATCCGGATGTTGGGCACGGAAGCGCTCGGGCACCAACAATTCGACCTTCTGGCCTGTCAATTCGCTGCGGTCGTAGCCAAACATCCGTTCGGTCTGAGTATTGATCAAAACGATGCGGCCGTCCTCGTCGATCATCACGGTGCCATTGGGCGCCGACTCGACCGCCAGGCGGAACTTCAGATCTGATTGATTGCGTTGCAATTCCGCGCGATGGAGCAGCACGCCGCACCAATAGGCCAGGCCCAGAAATACGGCCACGTTGGCGAGCGTGACCAGCGTCAATCGGGCCTCGACGTTGAGAGCGCCGGCATGCTGGCCTTGCGCCACAAACCAGCCGATGACGAGGGGAATCGCAATCGCGGCCGGCAGTAACCGCCGCGTCAGGAATCCGCCCGGCGTGTCACTGGTGAGGATGATCATCACTCCGCGATCGGGCCGTGCAATAAGGATTCCCACTCCCAATACGACGAACGCGGCGGCCGTTTGCAACGCCATCGAACCATAGGGCGGAATCTGGTAAAGCGAGTTCACGCCGTAGAAATATCCGACGGGCGGGAGCGTCGTCGCGCCCATCGCGATCAGCGTCAACGCCTGGATCGGTCCTTTGGCGCGTTCATAATCGAGCAGCCCCAGAATCGCCCCGAACACAACGAAGAGCACTGCCGACCCAAGCGCCATCCGCCCTGGAAATACGGCGCTGATGCCGATCGATGAGTCGTTGACGAACAGTTCATCGATTCCCAGGTCCCATCCCGTCAAGTATTCGGTGTACGTGGCCACGCCTATCACGAGCACCGCTAAGGCAGACAACTGCCCGGCCAACGACCGGCGGGAACTCCTCGATTCAGGAATAAGTGCCCAAAGTGACAGCCCGGCGAGCAAGAACGCGATCGCCGCATTGACCTTCATCGTCGAGCCTGAACGAATGCTCGTTGGCCCGGAGAGTCCCGATGCCCAGCCGGCGAGCACGACGCAGGCGATGATAACGACCGTGCCGGCCAATGCCCGCGACCACGCTTTGAGTGCCGGGGTGGGCCTTGGGTCAGGGGCTCGCTTGTCAATTGCTGGCCGGGTCGAATTGCCCATGACGTTCATCATCAACCAATATCGACCGATTCAATGGCCTGATACGTGTGAAAATATCGCACACCATTCGGGGGGGCACCCGAGGCAGCGTGGCGCCCATGCGAATAAAACGCACTCTACTGGGCCGGCTTTTCGCAGTTTCAATGCGAAACGACGGCCTACAGTCGTAAGGGCCGACTCCCTTTTCACTCGTGGTAAAAATGAAGATCGGAATTCGCTGTCTCAACTCGTTCAAGCGATCGGATAATGGCCGGGTCGAAACCGAGTACGCTCTGCTTCTGTTGATCGCCATCCTCGTCTGCCTCGCCGCCGTGTCGGTGATCGACGGTAACGCGATGGTCGCGCCCATCGAAACGTCTACGTCCGTATCGGTGGGGAGCTAGCTCGCCGCCAACGGCATGCGAAAAAATCACACTCGCACGTCCGTACTTTCGCTGTTTCACCGCGCCGCGACAACCGAAACAACAACGTGGGCGGCCGTCAGGCTGTCCCGAGGCCACGTAGGTAACTGCCCCACCTGCGCTGGCCTTTTTGTTGCGCGCCGCCCTTGACGGTCGTACACCGCTCGCAACGTCTCAGTCCAGGTACTTCTTCCTCAACGCGGAAATGGCGGGCAAGGCGGGCTTGACGGCTCCCGAAGCGTCGACCAGCCCGCCAAAGGGAAATTCGCACGCCTCGGTATCACGCAGTTGGTTCCAGAAGACCGCTTCGACGGCGGGCTTGGCGAAGATCACGGGCAGGTAATGCCGGAGCCAGGCCGCCTGGTTTTCCGGCGACCAACCGCCTGGGAACGTGCCGGTCAAAGGAACAGGCCGCCCGCGTTGCGACGGCGTGGCCTGTTCGCCGCTGGGTACTGTCAAAATCACCTGCAATGGCAAACCGAGGTAACTCCAGAGATCCAAGAGCCGGCTCAACTCCAACCGATCGCGAAAAAAACTGCCCGGTTCGTAGCCCATGTTGATTTCCAGCCCGATCCCCGAAAGGTGCAAACCGGCCCGCACCAGCGCGTCGGCGAAGTGCAACGGCGAAAGGTCGGGGGCGGTGCGGCTCATGTATTCGGCCCAGGGCTGATCGATCCGCACGATGAGCGGCGCGTTGGGATCGATGTCGTGTGTGATTTCGATCCCTCGCACGGCCAGCCGTAGCCGTTGTTCCTCGGTCAGCGACAAGGCGTCATTCACGTTGACCCGCGCCGCGCACTGCCAGACGTCGACCTGCCCGCGAAAGCGCGTCACGACGCTTTCGACGTAATCGCTGATGAACGACTGGATGTTATTGAAGTCTCCTTCCCAGAGGTAGAGCCAGTCGGGAAGCCCTTCTCGATCGGGTCGCACCAGGGGGCCCCCGCAAACCGTCAGGTCGTGGTCGCGGCACCAGGCCAACTGGCGGTCGGACGCGGCCCATTGATGAGCGCCCTCGACGGGTTCGACGGCGCGCCATGAAAACGGCACAAGGGCCGCGTTGAAAGCCTTGACGTACCAGCCAATGATCGACGGGTCAATCGGTTCATTTCCGAGGCTGGAGCCCAGTAGCATGCGCAGCTTCGACGACTGACGGCGGCGGACCGTCATCGCCTGCTCGACGTACGTGCCGACGAGCAGATCGGCGACGTCCATCGCCGACACGATCGCCTTCTCCGCGTGCTCCGCGGCCTTAACCTGGTCGTATTGCGAGGTCACCGCGCGCGAAAGGTGCCCCAGGGCCTTGCGTAAAGCTGTTTCGACCCTGGCGGACAACACCAGTCCCATCGCTTGCCAGTCTGCAATCTGGTTGCGGACCTGGTTCAACTTGCCTCGCGCCAACTCGACCAGAAGCTGATAGGGACGTGCTCGCTCCATCAACGTGCCAGTGCAAAGCACCACCTCGCCGTGCCCCTCGACGGGCCAGGGAATGTGAAACTTGCCCGAATCCGCGACGTTTCGCTCCAGCACCAGTTCGCCGTCGAGCAATTGAGTGCGGCAGGGCCAGGGAATCTGGTCGGGACCGGCCATGTACGCGCGCTCGACGAGGCGTTGCGTCAAGCAACCGTTGGGAGGCACGATCATCCGCAACGAGCCGGCCGACATGTGGGTTTATCGAGCGCCAAAAATGAAAAAGGATTCCGCGCGGCGACAAGCAGCGGGCCGAAAGACCCCGACCGTGACCACCCCGGGCGCGTAGCGCGAGTCTATCCGAGCCGGGCAAATGGTTCAAGCTGCCCTCGAAATTCGCCGGGCCCCTTTGAGTTTCCCGCCGGGTCGGTATACTTCGCTTTTTCGCGCCGTTCCGGCACGCGCTCCATGCCGACTCAACCCATGCCCCGGTCCGTGATCCTCGAAACTTCGCTCGCCGGCATGACCGTGCGCCGTGGCAAGGTGCGCGACGTATTCGACCTTGGCGACAGCCTGCTCCTGGTCGCCACCGATCGCATCAGCGCATTCGATTGGGTCCTTCCCACGGGCATTCCCGACAAAGGGCGGGTACTGACCCAAACCAGCGCTTTCTGGTTCAAGCGGCTTGGTGAACCGCACCATCTGTTGGCTGCCGACGTCGACGGCATCGACTTGCCCGAAGGCGCCGACCGCGAGGGACTTGCCGGCCGCACGATGCTGGTCCGAAAGACCCAGGTAGTGCCGATCGAGTGCGTGGTGCGGGGATACCTTGCCGGATCGGGTTGGAAGGAATACCGCCGCGGGGGCACCGTCTGCGGCCTCGCGCTGCCACAGGGTCTGATCGAGAGCGACCGGCTACCCGAGCCGATCTTCACGCCCGCCACCAAGGCCGAAAGCGGCCATGACGAGAACATTTCGTTCGAGCGGATGGCGGCGATCGTCGGCCAAGAGGTGTCCGAAGAGCTTCGACGGCGCAGCCTTGAGGTGTACCGGCGAGGCGCCGAATACGCGCTGGCCCAAGGAATCATCATCGCCGACACGAAGTTCGAGTGGGGCCATGTGATTGCTCCTGGAGCTGATCAGGGGCGACTGATCCTGATTGACGAAGCGCTCACGCCTGACAGTTCGCGCTTCTGGCCTGCCGACCGGTACGCACCCGGACACAGCCAGCCCTCGTTCGACAAACAATTCGTGCGCGATTGGCTTGAAACGACCGGATGGGACAAGCAAAGCCTTCCGCCGGCGTTGCCCGACGACGTGGTGGCCAAGACGCGTGAAAGGTACATCGAGGCATTCGAGATTCTCACCGGATCGCCGTTTCCGTGGAAGTAGGCTACTGCCGTCCTGCGTTCACGCGACGCTCGGTCGCGCGGGGAGCGGGGGGCGGCCACACCGGGCGCGGCGAAAGGCGGATGACAAGCGGTTCGATCGTCAAATCGTCGATCCAAGCTTCGCCCAGTCCGGTCAGAGCGATGGTGACCGTCATGCTTCCCGTCCTGGGTGCGACGCGGTAAAGCGTGAACTCGCGCCAACCCTCCGTTTTTTCGATCCGCTCGGCCAGCGGATCGCCCCCCAGCGAGTCGATGATCAAAAGGCCGTCGTGGCTGCCGGTGATCGGCGCCGGGACGCGGACCCAGCCACGAATCGCGTACCATTGGCCCGCCATCACCGGAACCGGCGGCGTGCGGACCCAAAGAGGCGCCGTTTCGACCAGCGCCGGCGGGTTCAAGGGGTCGGCAGGGGCGCTCGACAAATGCAGGTTTTTGCGGCCCGAATGCGGTTCGGTTGGGGAGTGCTCGCCCGACATCAGCACCTGTCGGCCGTAGCGGGAGAGTTCCCATCCGCCGCGGAGCATCTTCCGGAAGTCTTCCATGTCGCCGCCGGGCAACTGATTGGGCCCTCGTCCGGCGGCCTTGAGTTCGGCCCACACGAGCCAATGCTGTGGCAACGTGACGAGATTTACGGCCAAGGGACTTGCCAGCGGAGAAGCGAGCTCGTCCGTGGCATTCTCCCAGTGAGCCCGTGCCAAGAGTCGCAAGGAACGCGCCGCGCGCTCAGTCTCCTGCATGGCCGCCGCGAAGCTGCGCGACGCCTCGGCCGCCGTGGCCGAGCGCAAGTGCTCGCGCGCGCCGCCGAGCAATTCGCTCGACCTTTTCACCGGGTGCGCCAGCTTCGCCAGCTCGCCGTCGGTTCTGGCCACTCGGTCGAGCTTGTACTCGACCAGTTCACGTTTGATCGCGGCGAGCCTTGGTCCCACCGCCGGCAGGCGCTGCGTCAGTCCACCGACGGCGGGTTCGACGGTCAAGAGCGCCAGCGAATTCATGCCGAATTCGGCGATCTTGATGTGCAAACCGCCACGTTTTCGCTGCCGGCCTAACGGCGTCAGTCCGCCCGGCGTAATCTCGAAAGCGTCCGTGGCCTCCGACACGCCAGGCACGACGTAGGTGATGTCGTTGGCGGCCAACTGGTCGGGCACGAACTGGTCGCCGTTCTCGCTCGACCAGATGGGGACCAGCAACCGCGTGCGTTCGGTTTGAAGAACCGCCACGTCGACGCCCGGGTTGGCGCCGTCGATATCCACGCCCGACGCCGTCGACGAAAGGGTGCCTGCCGCCAACCAAGGCTGAATCAGTTCAAGCTCGATGTTGATGAATTCGAGCGTCAAAGCACGTTGGCGAGTGGCGGGATCGGGGGCGTCGAGCGGCGTGCGCGAAGCAAAGCACAGGCCGCGAACTTGTGCCGCGATGGCCGACCGGACGAGCAAGTGAATCTGTTCACTCTCGACGACCGGAGGCGGGGCGCGACCCGACGAGAGCAGCGCCACCTGTTCGTCCAGTTCAGGCGCCATTTGCGTTTGAATGGTGGTCCAGAAAGTCGGGTCGCCCAGCGCCAGGTTGGGCCGCTCGCGGAGCCAATCGGCGTAGTCGGTCAGTTCGAAGCTGGTGCCCAGGGGAGAACGGTGGACCATCATGACCGACAAGGAATCGGCA
>DATLQY010000117.1:0-4347 GCA_035534975.1 Pirellulales bacterium | reverse complement strand
GTGGGTCGGCGGAGCGTGGGAACGAGAGTATGGCGCACTCGATTCGAGTGTCAGGCTGGAAAGCCTAACCTACTAATTCATCCCGCCTCGTACCCCAAATTCGGCCCCAGCCAACGCTCGACCTCGGGGACGGTCATTCCCTTCCGTCGCGCATAGTCTTCAACCTGGTCGCGAGTGATGCGGTCGACGGAAAAATAGCGGGCGTCGGGGTGGGCGAAGTACAGGCCGCTGACGCTCGCCGCCGGGTACATGGCGAAGTGCTCGGTCAGCGTTATGCCCGTCGCCTCTTCGGCGCCGAGCAGGTCAAACAGAATTCGCTTCTCTGTATGGTCGGGGCAGGCCGGATAGCCCGGCGCCGGACGGATGCCGCGGTACTTTTCTTCGATCAGGTCGTCGCCCGTGAGCTGCTCGTCGCGCCCGTAGCCCCAATCGATTCGGGCAAGCTGGTGCAGCCGCTCGGCAAAAGCCTCGGCCAGCCGGTCAGACAGGGCCTTGGCCATGATCGAATGGTAGTCGTCGTGGTCGGCCTCGAAGCGTTTCACCAATTCGTCGCAACCGTGCCCCGTGGTCACGGCGAAAGCGCCCAGGTAATCGGGCCGGCCGCTTTCAAGCGGGGCGAAAAAGTCGGCCAGGGCGTAATAACACTTCACCCCCTTGCGCTCCCATTGCTGCCGCAGCGTGTGGAACCGCGTCAGCTCGCGCACCCGGTCGCCGCCGGCGAAGACCGCAATGTCGTCGCCCACCGCCGCCGCGGGCCAAAAGCCGTACACGCCGCGCGCCGTCAGCAGTTTTCGCGAGACGATCTCATCCAGGAGCCGCCGTGCGTCGTCGTACAACTTGCGGGCTTCGCCGCCGACCGTCGCGTCGTCGAAGATTTTCGGGTACTTTCCGCGCAGCTCCCAGGCCGCGAAAAATGGCGACCAGTCGATGTAGGGTACCAACTCGGCCAGCGGGAATTCGTCGAGCACCCGCCGGCCAAGGAACGACGGTTCGTCGATGCCAACGGCGCTCCAGTCGGTCGCGAACCGCCTGGCGCGGGCTTGTTCGTAGCTCACGAGGCTCACCTGCTGCCGATCCTGGTAGGCCGCGACCAGTTTCGCCTGCTCTGCGCGGTTCCTCAGGCCGAACTCCGGCCGGCTCTTGGGATTGAGCAGTTGTTCGACGACGCCGGCCGAGCGCGAGGCATCAAGCACGTGGACCGTTTCCTGGTGGTAGCCCGGGGCAATTTTCACGGCCGTGTGCTTGGCGCTGGTCGTCGCGCCGCCGATCAAAAGCGGCACCTGGAACCCTTGCCGCTGCATTTCCTTAGCCACATGCACCATCTCGTCGAGGCTGGGTGTGATCAGCCCCGATAGGCCGATCATGTCGCACCCTTCCTTGACGGCCGTTTCCAGAATCCGTTCGCAGGGGACCATCACGCCCAGATCGATCACGCGGTAATTGTTGCAGCCCAACACGACGCCGACGATGTTCTTGCCGATGTCGTGAACGTCCCCCTTGACCGTCGCCAGAAGGATTTTGCCTCGCCGCCGGTCGACCTGACCGCTCTTGGCCTTTTCGGCTTCCATGAACGGCAGCAGGTAGGCCACCGCCTTCTTCATCACGCGCGCGCTCTTCACCACCTGCGGCAGGAACATTTTCCCCGCTCCGAACAGGTCGCCCACCACTTGCATGCCGGCCATCAGCGGCCCCTCGATGATCGAAAGACCGGTCGGATAGCTCTGCCGGGCCTGCTCGACGTCGGCTTCGATGTAATCGGCGATGCCGCGGACCAGCGCGTGCGACAACCGTTCTTCCAAGGAACCGTTCCGCCAGGCCAATTCGGCGCCGGCGGCCTTGTCTCCTTGCCGTTTGACGGTTTCGGCGAATTCGACGAGCCGCTCGGTGGCGTCGGGCCGGCGGTCGAAGAGCACGTCCTCGACCCGTTCCAGGAGGTCCTTGGGAATGTCTTCGTAAACCGCCAATTGGCCGGCGTTGACGATTCCCATGTCGAGCCCAGCCCGGATCGCGTGGTAAAGGAAAGCGGAGTGCATCGCTTCGCGGACCGCGTCGTTGCCACGGAACGAAAACGAGATGTTGCTCACGCCACCGGAGACTTTGGCCCCAGGGCAGGTCCGTTTGATCTCGCGAGTGGCCTCGATGAAATTGATCGCGTAGCGGTTGTGCTCGTCGATGCCGGTGGCCACCGTGAGGATGTTGGGGTCGAAGATGATGTCGGTCGGCGGCATGCCGACCTCTTCGGTCAAGAGCGTGTATACCCGCCGGCAAATGCGCACCTTGTCTTCGATCGTGGTCGCCTGGCCCTGCTCGTCGAAGGCCATCACCACCACGGCCGCGCCGTAACGCCTTACGAGCCGGGCGTAGCTCAGAAACGCTTCTTCCCCCTCCTTGAGGCTGATCGAATTGACGATCGCCTTGCCCTGCACGCACTTCAGCCCGGCTTCGATGATCGACCACTTCGAGCTGTCGATCATGATCGGCACGCGGCAGATGTCGGTTTCTGCGGCCAGCAGGTTCAGAAACCGCGTCATCGCCGCCGCGCCGTCGAGCATGCCCTCGTCCATGTTGATGTCAAGCACGTTGGCCCCGGCGTCGACCTGTCCGCGGGCGACGCCGACCGCATCCTCGAAATTGCCCGCCAGGACCAGCTTGGCGAACTTTCGCGAGCCGGTGACGTTGGTCCGCTCGCCGATCATCGTGAAATTGCTCTCAGGACGCAGCGTGAGCGGCTCCAAGCCGCTGAGTCGCGTCAAGGGCGCGATCTTTGGCCGCAGGCGCGGCGGCGCGCCTTCGACGGCGTCGGCAATGGCGCGGATGTGCGCGGGGGTCGTGCCGCAGCAGCCGCCGACGAGGTTCAGCCAGCCGTTCTCGACGAACTCCGCCAGCGTGCGGGCCATCATCTCCGGCGTTTCGTCGAAACCGCCGAAGGCGTTGGGCAGGCCGGCGTTGGGATAGCAACTGACGAAAACCGGGGCGATCTGCGACAGTTCCTCCAGGTAGGGGCGCATGTGCTGGGGCCCCAACGCGCAGTTCATTCCCACGCTGAGCAACTCGGCGTGCGAGATCGAGTTCCAGCAGGCTTCGACCGTCTGCGCCGACAGCGTCCGGCCGCCCTGAAAGATCGTGAACGAGGCCATGACCGGCAAACGGACGCCGTGGTCGTCGAAGTACTTGTCGATCGCATACAGGCAAGCCTTCAGCACCAACGTATCGAACGCGGTTTCGGGCAACAGGAGATCGACGCCACCTTCGACGAGCGCGTCGACCTGTTCGTAATACGTCGCGACCATTTCGTCGAAGGTCACGGCACGGTAGCCGGGATCGTTGACGTTGCCCGCGATCGAAAGCTGGCGATTCGTCGGACCGATGGAACCGGCGACGAAGCGGGGCTTTTCGGGAGTGTGCAAGCTGAACGTGTCGGCCGCGTGGCGGGCAATCCGGGTCGCGGCCAGGTTCAATTCGCGGACGTGCCCCTCGAGCTGGAAGTCGGCCATCGAAACCGAAGTCGCGCCGAACGTGTTCGTCTCGATGATGTCGGCGCCGGCTTCGAGGTATTTCCGGTGGATGTCGTCGATCGCCTCGGGCTGAGTGATCGACAGAATATCGATGAAATTCTTGAGGTCCTTGCCGTGCCCCGCAAACCTCTTTCCGCGGAAGGCCTGCTCGTCAAGATGGAGCTCATGGACCATGGTCCCCATCGCGCCGTCGAGGACCAAGACCCTCTCGGCCAACAGGCTCTCCAGTATTTCTCGTGTTTCTTTGCAGTGGACGATCGACATCATTCACCCACCAGGCGTCGTAGAACGGAATTCATTCCGTTTCAAATCAACGCGAACAGAATCCATTTCGACGGGGCAACTGAAACGCTTACCCATCAAGCACTTACACGTTCTGAACGTTCTAATATCGCAGACCTCAACCGTCGATGCAAGACGGGTCTTGCCGTGGTGGCGTTAGGAAGTCCGCGTGGCGGGGTGAAAGCGAGGCAACAGATAGCATCCCGCGCCGCGCATCGCTATTCTATACAGGGCGTTAGCGTCAGGAAAACCTTCGAAACGGGTACCGTCCAATCTCGAAACAGTTCGCCAACCACCATGAAACACCGCACGCTCCCGATCGCCGCCCTGTTTTCCCTCGTGCAGTTCTTCGTACCGTTGCCGTCGGTCGCACCGGTACACCCGGCTACGGCGAATGCCGCCGAGCCGCTGCGCCTGCACCTTCGTAGTCGTGACGAAACGGCGGCGGGAAGCGGCCAGTTTCAAGTTGTGGCCGGCGAGGCCGAGTGGGACCCGGCCAGGACGGCGATCGTGGTCTGCGACATGTGGGACCAGCACTGGTGCCGCGGGG
>DATLQY010000116.1:0-4965 GCA_035534975.1 Pirellulales bacterium | reverse complement strand
TGCCGCTGGTGCGATCGAGGCAAAGGGCCGAGAGCCGCTTGCCGTCTTCGGTGGCATTGGTCACCCAGACCTGCTTGTCCCAGACGACGGGCGACGACCAGGCTTTGCCCGGGATCGGCGTTTTCCATTTCACGTGCTTCGTTTCGCTCCACTCGACGGGCACGCCCTTGGCGTCGGAGAGCCCCGCTCCGTCGGGCCCGCGGAATTGGGTCCAGGCGTCCTCGGCGATGGCGGAGGCGGTCGATACGACCAACAACCAGGCTATCAAGCAGGTGCGCATCAGGTTTGCTCGCGGGAGGGTTCGATTGGCGGAATTCGGGCGGCGGCGTAGCTCAATTCTAACAACTGCCAGTTTCAACGCTAGGATGCGTCCCCTGTCTCAACTCCGGCGGGGGGTGGACAAATTGGGCGCGGAATGGTGTGATAAATTGATAAGGAATAAGAACCATGAGTACCGTCAAGGGAACCGTGCACCCCATCGACGAATACCTGCTCCACTCGCGCCGTGGCTTCCTGACTTCCACGGCCAACGGCGTCGGCGCGCTAGCGCTGGCGTCGCTGTTGCAAGCCGACGGCGTGCTCGCCTCCGACGCGCCGGCCGCCCCGACGAACCCATTGGCGCCCCGGCCGCCGCACTTCGCGCCGAAAGCGAAGTCGTGCATCTTCATCTTTTTGGAGGGAGCCCCCAGCCAGATCGACTTGTTCGATCCGAAGCCCAAGCTCAACGAGTTGCACGGCCGGCCGCTGCCCGAATCGATGACCAAGAACGTGCGCTTTGCCTTCATCCAAAAGGAAACGGCCGTCCTGATGGGTTCGCCGCGAAAATTCGCCAGGTACGGCCGGTGCGGCATGGAACTTTCCGACTTGCTGCCCTGCCTGGCCACCTGCGCCGACGACATCGCGCTCGTCCGCTCGATGCACACCGACGCCTTCAACCACCATCCCGGCCAACTCATGTTGAATACCGGCATGCCGACGTTTGGCCGGCCGAGCGTCGGTTCCTGGCTCAATTACGGGCTGGGGAGCGAATCGAGCGACCTGCCCGGCTACGTCGTGCTCAACGCGGGCCGAGGCACCAGTGGCGGGGCGTCGCTCTGGTCGAGCGGCTTCTTGCCGAGCACGTACCAGGGCGTGCTGTTCCGCAACCAGGGCGAACCGGTCTTGAACCTGAGCAACCCCGCCGGGCTATCGGCAGCGATGCAACGCAAGAGCCTCGATGGGCTGGAGAAGCTCAATCGGCGACGGTTCGGACAATTGGGCGATCCGGAGATCACATCGCGGATCGCCTCCTACGAACTTGCTTTCCGCATGCAGTCAGCCGCGCCGGAGCTGATCGACCTGTCGCGCGAATCGGCCGCGACGCGGTCGGCCTACGGCGTCGATCGTCCCGACGCGCCCGACGACAACTACCGCGGCGGCGGGCGCGGCGTGTTCAAATCGTTCGCGTCGAATTGCCTGCTTGCCCGGCGGCTGGTCGAGCGGGGCGTGCGTTTCGTAAACCTGTACCACGCCTCCTGGGACCATCACAGCAACATCGATCCCGAGTTGACGTTCAACTGCCGGATGGCCGACCAACCGGTGGCGGCCTTGATCAAAGACCTCAAGCAGCGGGGACTGTTGGACACGACGCTCGTGGTTTGGGCCGGCGAATTCGGCCGCACTCCCTTGGGCGAGAACCGCGCCGGGCGCGACTCGAACACGGGCCGCGACCATCACCCATTCGCGTTCAGCCTCTGGCTGGCCGGCGGCGGCATCCAAGGGGGTCAGGTCATCGGCGCCACCGACGAAATCGGCTGGAACGTGACCGAGGATCCGATCCACGTCAACGACCTGCACGCCACGCTCTTGCACCTGTTCGGGCTCGACCACCTCAGGCTCACCCACCGCTTCCAGGGCCGCGACTTCCGCCTGACCGACGTGGCCGGCAAGGTCGTCGGGAAATTGCTGGCGTAAATGGCAGAAATTGACAGAATCTGTCATTGGGGTCATAATTCAAGGATGGAAATGACTTCACTCAACGTGTCGATGCCCGAGCCGATGAAGGCCTTCGTCGAGAGCCAGGTGGCCGACGGAGGCTACAGCACCGCCAGCGAGTACATCCGCAGCCTGATCCGTGAGGCGCAGCAGAGCCAGTCGGACAAGGTTTTGGAGGGCTGGCTGATGATGGGGCTCAATCGGAGCGATTTCGGCACGATCACCGACGACGAATGGGAGGCCCGCAGGCGCGAGCACCGGGCGCGGCGTGTCGAGGTCTTGCAGCGAGAGGTTGCACTTGGACTCGAGGATTTGCGCTGCGGCAGGTCCAGCCCTGCCAGCGACGTTTTCAAAAGACTGCGCCAGCGTAATCGGCGAATTTCGCGTGGCAAGAAGCAAGCATGAAGTCCGTCGAAGTCAGTCAACGGGCGGAGCGCGACCTCGAGGAAATCCACGACTACATCGCGCATGACAAACCGGGTGCCGCGACCAAGCTCGTCAAGACGATTGAAAAGAAATTCGAGACGTTGGCACGTTTTCCGGAGCTGGGCAGCAGGTGCGATTACATTGGCACCGGCCTCCGGCTGACTTCCTGCGGTACCTACGTCATCATCTACTCGGTCACGCCGGCAGGCGTGGAGATCGCGCGCGTCGTACAAGGGAATCGCGACCTGCCATGGGCACTCGGCGATTGATCCGCAAATTCTGGCTTCTTGATGGGGAGGCGATTGGCGGGCCCGATCGCCCTCGCCAATCGCGGCGCCCAGGATCAAAGTCTCAATCCGGGCCGAGTGCAGCGCGGTAGTTGCTTGCGGTGCCCGTATCCGCTAAGCTACCGTTCGCAATTCCCGGTCCACGCCTGGGGACCGATTCTTGGAAATCTTGGGTGCCACGGACGTGATCGCTCGTTTCGTTCATCGTTCGCGTTGGTTGTTGTGCGCAGCGCTGGTCTGTGGTTGCCAGCGATCGCCCGGAACGGGGCGCTTGGCCATCGGCGGCACCGTGACTCGGGCGGGCGCGCCCATGGCCGGCGGAATGATCAGCTTCCGGCCCGCCAAGGGGGGTACCGGTCCGGCGGCCACGACCGACGTTCACGCCGGGCGTTACCAATTCGACTCGACGAACGGCCCTGTTTCGGGGTCCCACGAGGTCGTGATCATTTCAGCCCTCGAAGGGAAGCCGACCGCCGTGCCGGCGGTCGGGTCGACGGCAACCGCCGGCACGGCCGCCCCCTGGACGGTCGAGGTCGACGTGCCGTCGGACGCTCCAAGCGAGATTCCCTTCGACATACCTTGACCGTGGAGAAACTCACATGCCTCGCCGAGCGCGCCGCGCTTTCACGGTGATCGAGTTGCTGGTGGTCATCGCCATCATGGGCCTGCTGGCGGCGGTGCTTCTGCCGGCGGTGCAGGCAGCTCGCGAGGCGGCCCGCCGCACGGGGTGCGTGAACAACCTGCGGCAACTGGGGATTGCGCTCGCCGATTACCATGAGCAGGTGCGCCAGTTCCCCGCCGGCAATCTTTACCCCGCCAACTGGTCGTACATCACGCTGATGTTGCCCAACCTGGAGCAGCGCGCGTTGCACGATCAGTGCGACTTCAACGCCTGGCAATGCTTCGACTGCAATCAGGCCCAGGGTGGCCTGGGACCTCCTTCGATCAATATCCCGGTGGTGCAGTGCCCCAGCGAGTTACGGCTGAACGAGCTGTACGTCGACCCCGTCAAAGGCACGTACGCCAGCGGCAACTACTACGGTGTGATGGGCACGCAATCGTGCCTGCTCGGTTTGACCTGGCCATTCGACAACGACGGGATGCTCTTCAGCAACAGCCGGATCTCGGTGCGCGACAATCGCGACGGCACCAGCAGCACTCTGATGGTCGGCGAGCGCGGGTTGACGCTCGACTTGCTTTACAGTTGGTGGTGTTGCGGCTCGGGGATCGCGCTTTCGGGCGAGGGCGACAACCTGTGCAGCACGGCGTTGGGACTGGTGCGCGGCGGCGACGTCGCCGAGACGGCCGCCCAGCAATACGCCGACCAGTACCATTTTTGGAGCCAGCACCCCGGTGGAGTGCAATTCCTGTTCGTCGACGGCAGCGTGCGGTTCCTGGTCTATGAAATCAACTTCGACACATTCCAGCGCCTCGGCACGCGGGCCGGCCACGAGCCGGTCGCGGACTTTTGAGCACCTCTCGGACCGGCGACGCTTCATGTTTGCATCCTTGCGCCACGCGCTCGCTCGGCGCGAACATTGGTTCACCATGGCGCGCGTGTTGGCCGCGCGGCTAGGGCGCGCCGCGCTCGCGCGGCTGGAGGGGGCGGCCTATATCGTCTCAATTGCCTTCGCTTCACTGGCGCTGAGCGTGCGCAGGTCCACCTGGAAACGGACGGTACGAACGGTCTTCGTGAGGCAAATCCTTTTTACGGCGGTGGACGGGTTGGCGGTCGCCATGCGGATCGGAGGCACCGTCGGCGTGCTGTTGGTCGCCGAAGCCGCCGGCTGGCTGGTCGAACTCGGTGCGACGGCCGAAAGAATGGCGCCCTGGCTCATGGCGTTCACCATCCGCGAGCTTGGGCCGCTGATCGCCAACCTGATCGTCATTGGCCGCAGCGGGGTGGCCATCTCGACTGAGTTGGCAAATATGAAACTGCACGGCGAACTGGATGTCCTGGAAAGCCTTGGCATCGACGTGATGTCGTACCTCGTCGTGCCGCGTGTCCTGTGCGTGGCGTTGTCGGTGCTTTTTCTGGCCGTGGTGATCGTGGCCAGCATCTTCGTGAGCAGTTACACCGTGGGCGTGCTCGCGGGCGCTGTCGTCGAGCTGCCTTGGGAGTTCTTCGACGCCGCATTCGTGGCCGGAGAGACGGAGGACCTGGTTTGTTTCCTGACCAAGACGATCGTCACCGGCTTGTTCGTCGGCGCGATCTGCTGTCGCGAAGGATTGCGGGTGCGCCTGGTGGCCACCGAGGTGCCCAGAGTGGCGAGCCGCA
>DATLQY010000115.1:0-2538 GCA_035534975.1 Pirellulales bacterium | reverse complement strand
GGTCATCATCGGCCAGGGCGACGTGATCGAACAGTTGTTCGCGGCCGTCTTCACGCGCGGGCATTGCCTGCTCGAAGGCGTGCCGGGGCTGGCCAAGACGCTGATGGTCAGCACGCTGGCCCGAATCCTCGACGTGGGCTTCAAGCGAATTCAGTTCACGCCCGACCTGATGCCCTCCGACATCACCGGCACGAACGTGCTCGACGAAGACGAACATGGAAAGCGGAACTTCCGCTTCGTCGAAGGCCCGATTTTCACCAACATCCTGTTGGCCGACGAAATCAACCGCACCCCGCCCAAAACCCAGGCCGCGCTCCTGCAAGCCATGCAAGAGCACGAAGTCTCGGTCGGCCAGACCACCTACACGCTGCCCGAACCCTTCTTTACGATCGCCACGCAAAACCCCATCGAGCAGGAAGGCACTTACCCGCTGCCCGAAGCCCAACTGGACCGCTTCATGTTCAACATCAAGGTCAACTACCCGACGCTCGACGAGGAGGAGCGCATCCTGGCGTCGACCACCCGCGGCGAAAAGCCCGAGGTGCGGAAGGTGCTGTCGGGCCGGGCGATCTTGAACCTGCAAAAGCTGGTCGGCTCGGTCGCAGTGAGCGAGTACATCATCAAGTACGCCTCGCGACTGGTGCGCGCCACGCGCCCCAAGGACGATTCGGCGCCGGAGTTCGTGCGCGAGCTTGTCGACTGGGGCGCCGGTCCTCGCGCGGGGCAGTTTCTGATCCACGGCGGAAAAGCCCTGGCCGCCATGGAAGGGCGCTTTTCGGTGGCCATCGACGACGTCAGAAAGGTCGCCATTCCCGTGCTGCGGCACCGCGTGAGCACCAACTTCCAGGCCCAGGCCGAGGGTATGAGCAATGAAGACGTGATCACGCGATTGCTGAAGGAGTTGCCGACGCCGGAGATACCCAAGTTCGAACGCTGAAATGGCCAACGCCGAAAAATACCTCAAACCTCAAGTCATCCGGCAAATCAGCCGCCTGGATCTCCGCGCCCAGTTCATCGTCAAGGGCTTCTTGCAAGGACTGCACGCGAGCCCATTCCACGGTTTTTCCGTCGAGTTCAGCGAACACCGCAAGTACACCGCCGGCGACAACCCGCAGGACATCGACTGGCTGGTCTACGCCAAGACCGACAAGTACTACATCAAGAAATTCGAGGCCGAGACGAACATCACGGGCTACCTGGTGATGGACCTGAGCCGGTCGATGGCCTATACGTACCGGCAGGAGCTGACCAAGTTCGAATATGCCATTTGCCTGGCCGCGGCGCTCTGTTACCTGATGGTCCACCAGCAAGACCCGGTGGGGTTGGTCACGTTCGACGAGAAGATTCGCGACAGCCTGCCGCCGCGATCGAAGCGAGCACAGTTGGGGAACATCCTGTCGCTGTTGTCGAAGCTCAAGCCGTCGGGCCAGACGCAGATCGCCAAGAGCCTGGTCCAGATCGCCGCCATGCTCCGCCATCGCAGCCTGGTGATGCTGTTCAGCGATCTGTTGGCCGATCCAGAGCCGATCATCAAGGCCCTGCACCGCCTTCGGCACGCGGGGCACGACGTGATTCTGTTCCATGTTCTCGACGAGGCCGAGGTTCGGTTCCCGTTCGACGGCATCGTCGAGTTCGAGGAACCGGAGACCAACGAGAAGCTGCAAATCGACGCGGGCGGCTTCCGGGCCGATTACCTGGCCGAGGTCGGAGAGTTTTGCGACCGCTACCGCCGCGAATGTGTCCAAAGCGGCATCGACTACGTGGCACTCGACACGAGCATGCAATTCGACAAGGCGCTGGTCGGGTACTTGGTGAGCCGGCGGGCAAGGTGTTAGATGGATTTCGTCACTCCAACGTTGCTCGGCGGCACCGTCCTGGCGGTGGTCCCCGTCGTGCTGCACCTGGTGATGCGGCAGCAGCCGCGGCACCTGGAGTTTCCGGCCCTGCGCTTCGTGCGGCAGCGGCAAAGCGCGAACCGCCGCAAACTGAAACTGCGTCACTTGCTGCTCTTGTTCCTTCGCACGGCCGTGATCTGCCTCTTGGCCGCGGCGCTCGCCCGGCCGACGATCCATGCCTCCGGCGTGTTGGGCGATCAAGAGGCGCCGGTGGCGGCGGCCTTGGTCTTCGATACGTCGCCGAGAATGGACTATCGGCAACAGAACCAGTCCCGCTTGCAAGCGGCGCAGGACATCGGCACGTGGCTGGTGCAGCAGCTTCCCGTCGAGAGCCAGGTTGCGGTGGTCGACGGCAACCAGGGCGACGGGGTATTTCAGGTCGATCTGGGGGCGGCCAAGGACCGCGTCGGCCGGCTCGAGACGTCGTCGCTGGCACGCCCCGTCTGGGAGCGGATCGAGGCCGCCGCCAGGCTGCTCGACGAGGGGCGGCAAGACGGCCAGGATTTGCGCGAGCGCAAGGAGCTTTACGTTTTCACCGATCTCACGCGTCCTTCCTGGGAGGGTGATTCGTCGGCGCGACTCCGCGAACTGCTGGCGAAGGACGCGAGCTTGGGCATCTATGTGATCGACGTGGGCGTCGCCG
>DATLQY010000114.1:0-4192 GCA_035534975.1 Pirellulales bacterium | reverse complement strand
TTGGGGGGAACGATCGCTGCAACCAGGAAAACGTGTGGGCTCAACTCAAGGCGGCGCGCGCGTTGCATGCGCCGCTGAACACGTTGTTGAGCAATTGGGCCTACATGCTGATCACCGCGCAGGCCTGGAACTTGAAGGCTTTTCGTCCTCTCGGGCAGTTCCATAGTCTTCCTTGAACTTGAGCGGATCAACGAGCAAAACCAGCGGGTCATTCTTCGTAAGCCAGTCGATTTTCTCCTGGAATCTCGCAAAATCCGGTCTGATGCCGCAGTGCTTAACCGCTTTCGTAAGGCGGTCGCAGGTGTCGCCATCTGCCTCGGTCACACGAAACTCCGTCGCGACACCCCTGCTTTTAAGGTAGAGTGCAGATTGAAGAATGCTGCCGGGGTATCTGTTTATTCTCCTTTCACTTGCCCACCATCTCCGCAGGAGCGCAAAGTAACGGCCGCCAGCGTCCGATTCGGCGGGTTCGGCGTCAGCGTCTGACCACAGCCGAAAAAGGTTGGCGATATGCGGCTTGTTCGGGCTTTGTGCCGACGCTAGGTAGATTCCAGCGCCAGCATGAGTCTCCGCATAAGTAAGGTTTTTCCAGTCCTCGCAACGGCCAAGAACCTCAAGGAGTAAAGCGTGCTTCAATTTGTCGCCCTCATTTGCAGCCTTCTCGTCCATCGAGGGTTTTTTCGATTTTCCCATCTGTGTGGCACTTGTTTAGCGCTAGTTTCTGTCGTAATCTTCCAAAACACGGTGCAGTAGAGCGGGTCACGGTTTGTCGCCGAGCGGCAGCAGCTCTACCTTCTTGATGCGGTAATTGCAATGCGTGCCGATCCAGAAGGTGCGTTTCGGCGCTCCAAACTGGGTCCAGGTGGGCGTAAGTTGCCGCGGGTCGCCATGCCAGTCGATGATCGTCCGGCCGTCGAAATCGACGCGTATGCCACCGTTGCGCACCGCGCAGTCGATGGTGCTATCGACTCCGTCGATGAACAGATCGCCCTGGAAAGTCGTCTCGTTTTCCTGGTACTTCTTGCCGCCCACTGCCTCAAGACCCGATTTATGGTCGGCGTCGAGCACCAACGTGGCCTGCGAGGAACGCGTGACCAAGCCCAGGTGAAACTGGGGCGGTCCCTGAAACCCGCGCGGGCGTTCGGCGACGATGCTGAGGCGATATTCATCGGGCACGACGCCAGGGAATCGAACTCCGGCATGACTTGCGTTTGCTGGTGAAACGAGAACGGGCCCATCGAACGCCCAACCTCCCCGGGCGTGCTTTTGCAGGTCGATCGTTTTGAGCAGGTCGATCGCCGGCTCTTTAGCCGCTGGCGGATTTGTATTCGCATCCGTCAGCGGCGTCAGCCGCAGCGCCTTGAAATGCCAGTCGCAGTGCGTACCGAGGAAAAGCCGAATTGGCGCATTAACGCGCGTGGACCAATCACCGTAAAGTCTGAGGCGCGAGTATTTGCCATGCCAATTCAGTATCTGGCGACCATCGATTTCCAGTTCAACTCCGCTACGACGAACGGTGTACGTTACCACGGAAGCTCGACCATCCTTGAACAGGTTGCCCGTATGAACGGTGCTCTCGTTCTCGACCGAGGATTTGCCGTTGAGCATCTCCAGGCCGGCCGCTTCCTTGCAGTCCGTCGCCAAACCGAACTGTGTTCCGGCACCAACCAGACCGGCGTTGAGCCCCGGCGACGCGCCTTTCCAGCCGATGGCGCGCTCGGCGACGAGCGTCAGGTTGTACTCATCGGGAACGGCAACCGGAAGACGCAATGCCGCGCAATACGTGTGGGCAGGCGAGTGCAGGCCCTCAAAGTCCTTCGCCCACTTTCCCGACCGGCTGTCGCGCGTCGCGTCGATGAGCGCCAAAACGTCGATCGTGCCGGCGTTCGTCTGGCGTGCTAAGGCCGCCTCTTGCTCGGCTGTCAACCACTCAATCGGCTTGACGGTGAAATCTTTCACGTCGATGGTCGAGCCCAACGTCTCGGCCGTAAAAATGCTTACGTGCGCGGGTGGGAAAATGGCGTTGCTCCGGCTCTCTTCAAACACGACTGCATCGTCAACCAGTATTCTCGTGCCTTGCGGCGTTACGATGTAACGGAACGCGTACCAGCGATCGGGCTCAAGCGGCGTTACGGGGATCGTCAACGTGGTTCCATCCAACCTCGATAGATGCAACTGCTTGGGATTCACCTCCCAATTCCAAATCACCCATGCGCGGCCGTAAATCATACGGATATTCAACTTGTTCGTGCGTGCGGTAAAACTGGCATCTATGGGGCCAGCGTATTCGACCGGGGTTTGCAGACGTCCGCCGAGACGCAAGCGCACGAAGTCGCCCATGTCGTCCCCTCGTAGTTCGCCGAATGTACCGCGGTAAATCGTCTCTATCTCTGCGTTGCTAAGCGCCCGATTGAAAAACGCGACATCATCGACCAGCCCGTCGAATCGGGATTGTCCATCGTCGTCGCCACTGATGCGGAAACTAGCACGCGAGGGCGCAACGGCTTTGCCACCGCAATGACTTCCACAATTCCAGCCGTGGATTTCTGCGCCGTTCAAGAAGGTGTGAAGTGCATCGCCATTGTACCGTCCCGCGACGTGCGCCCATTCGCCGCAAGCTCTCGGCCACCAGCGAAGCATGTTTGCGCGTCGTTGCTCGCCGGGGGCGTTAAATGCGACAAACAGCGAGGCATCGGGCGGCGACAGGCCCAATTCATACCCGGCATTTCCTGAGCCTTTGCCGATTTTTGAGATCATCACGCTCTCGGATCGCGGGTCAGTCCGAGGGCAAATCCAGGCCATCACAGTAAACCGGTTCTCCGGATTGAGGTCGGCGGCGTCCGCGACGGTGATGGAACCAGTGCCGCCGAAATCGAATACCTGACGAGACTTCATTGCCTTGAACGCCGCACCTCCTTCAAGCTTGCCCATGTGAGTGCCGGCCGAATCGTCGGCGTTGCCGTCCCCGCGATACCAAGCTACCGCATCGGTCAGTAGGTCGTCAGCGCTGGCTTTTCCAACGGAGGTTCCACGGAAGATCGTTTCGATTTCAGTCTTCGAGAGCGCTCTATCGAATAATGCGGCGTCATCAATAAGACCTTTAAAGCGAAGACCGCCCGAAGCGGTTAGGCCGCCAATGATTAAGTTGGCATCGGTTCTGCAAATCGCTTTACGGCCGACCTCAGGCGACGCGACACAAACGCCATCTTTGTAAAGCTGAAGGAGGCGTCCATCGTAAGTGGTTGCTACATGAAGCCATTGACCCGCGTCCGACTCGGTTTGGCCCCATGCCTGGTTTGCTGCCCATGGTTCACCGGGAGCAGTAAACTGGCCGGTGAACGACCGGTTGGGCGAAATTCCCAGGTGGAAACCTCGCCGTTTTGGCCCATCCTCATTCGTTGACTTAGAAAGCACGTGAGACCACGCCAGCGCTTCGGGTCTGATCCATGCCATCATCGTGAATCGCTCCGTCGGGTTCAGTTCAGGAGCGTCGGGAACAACTACAACTCCGTCGCCCACAGGCTTGAATGCGTGCCCGACCCTGATTGGCGTGATCGCGGCGTCGCCTTGCAACTTCCCGTGATGCTTGCCCGCCGAATCATCAGCATTGCCCTCGGCGCGGTACAAAGCAACGGCTTGAACGAGCAGTCTGTTTGCCGCCGCAGACACGGGCGTGTCGGGAGAGCTTAGCGTGTTATTGTCGCGAGCCAGAGGACCGTTGGCAGCCGCGGAATCATCCGACGTAATGCGCACCTCGTCGGTCGGAGATTCGCGAGTTGGAATAAGGGCGTCGGCTCGGGGTAGCGTCGTGTCAGACCGCACGACATTGCCTTCGAGCGGGGCCTCAGGCTTGTCTCGCATCGCTTCCGCTGGCAGGAAACTTCCTTCCAGGCTAATCGGCTCTGAACTGCCTGCAGTAGCCACCGGCGTCGGCGGATTGTCGGCCTGGATAGCGGCTGAAGCGTGACCGTGATCGGTCGTCGTTAGTTGACGCTGCGGCTCATTGCCACGCGGCCGGACAACCACCGACACAATCCCGACAATCACAAGCGCGGCAGCCATGGCCGCTGGGATCTGCCAGGGAAACGACGCTGACTTACTTCGTCCGGAAAGCGTCGGCAAACGTTGCGGCCTGCCTTGCCGCGAACCAGCGAGTGGGGCGGGGGGCGACATCGAGGCCGCTGCCGCAAGT
>DATLQY010000113.1:0-3351 GCA_035534975.1 Pirellulales bacterium | reverse complement strand
TTTCTCGGAATTGGGGTTCCAGGTGCAGAGGGCGGACCAATGGTCAGCCCCACGGTCCAGCCCTAGTCCCAAGTAGGTCGCCACGGCTCGCGCATAATCCTCACCGAGGTCACGTTCCATGCTGTTACGAGCAGAGCGAATCGCGCGCACGAAGGCCGTTAGGGTCGCAAGTTGGACGGGGTTGAAAATGTCTCGCCAACGGTCAAGGCCGTAGAGCGGTGGCGAAATTCGACGCGGCTCGGTATTCGAGATCTGTTCATTTGGTACGAGAGGGACCCCGCCGACGGTTTCATTTTCCCAAGTCCTTAGCATCGAAACCGCGGTTTCGACTCTAAGCGCATCGATCGTCGAACCGGTTCGATAGGCGCGGCCTTTCACGCCTTTGGTTGCGGTGACGACGGCAATTGGCGTGTGGCGCATCCGGCCGGCGCGGCTTTGATCTCGTAGATATTTCGTGTCGGCCACATGACCGCACCGTAGGCAGATCGCCTTTCCCTTCCTGATGGTTCCAACTGACGGATCGAATGGTGGAGTTCCCGAGACGATGCCCACGCTAACGGCGCCGTCGACGTGAGGCGTGAGGCTAAACGCTACCTTTCGTTTCGCCTTTTTGCACAACCAGAGTTGCCGAACCAGAGGCATGTCGGAGCGGCAGGTTGGATTCGGGCACTGAACGGTACGCGCCCAAAGGTACGCGATCGGCACCGCATCGTCGGGATCGGCTATATAGAGGGCGCCGACTTCAGCACGTGCTACTTGACGCACCCAATGCCCCCAATACTTCACGTCGGCTGCGAGCGGGTTTTTCCGGTACTCGGCCTCGGAAATCTCCACGTCCGGAATGACTTCGTCCTGCGCGATTGCGACGGCCACTGCGCCACCGTCGAAGAGGCTACCGCCATCCTTCGCCTTCTTTTTGTCGCGATTGCAAGCTATCAGGCGTTTTACATAGGCGGGCACCGGCCGCATGTCGGAGTGCCCGTATTTCTGTGGATAGACGAGGGTGCAAAGCTCGATCAAGTATGCCACTGGATTGAGGTCGATGGCGTGCGCCTCGCAGCCCAGTCGCAGCGCCTCCAGCGGAATCGCGCCGCCGCCCGCGAAAGGATCGAGGATTTTCGGCGCGTCCCCTTCCGCGCCCGCATCCAAAAACTTGTGCGCTGCGGCGATCAACTTCCGCGCCGGCTCGATATACTTAGGGTTGTTCGAGTTCTCCCACTTCACCAGCTCTTTGATGAACTCCAAACAGCGATTGCGCGCCGTGTCGGAGGCGGCGCCGCCGTCGCCGTTCTTGGGCTTGAATTCGCCCCGCGCAAGTAGCTCCATCACCAGTTCGCGGAAGCTCTCGGGGCAATCGGGGTCGTCGGGATCGGGGATCAACGCAGCGAACACGACAGCGCGGCATGCCGCGAGTGGTCGTCGCGCCCACCAAATGTGGAGCGTCGAAACGTTGCCAGCCTGCACATACTTCTCCTTCGCGGCATGCACGGAGACTTCCTTCAACGGCAGCGCGACTTCAATCAAACGTTTGAGCATCGGGAGATCAAGGAGGAGGGATGAGAGATCAAGGATGCGGCGCCACGCGTGATCCGCCTTGCGATCACACGGGCCTTCCTAAGCCTTTGGGTCGCGCCACGCCGCCTTTGCGTTTCAGATGGAGTCCACGCAGATAAAGGTCGCCCACGTCGACCCGGCCATCGCGGCGATTTTGGGCAATGCCCAATTCCACCAGGTAGTCGAGGACGTCATTGGGCTCGGTCGATGGCGGCCGGTCGGCACCGTCCGGCCATCTGATCGCCAGTGATTTTAAGGCCAATTTGCGTTCGACAGGGACGACGAAGGGGTGCAACTCAAGTGCGCTTCGCACGCGTTCCAACCATGGAAACTCTTCTTTGATCAACTCCTGAACGCGGAATTCGGAAACCCTGTCCAGCGCGCCGCGGAGTGCCGTGTGGTGGATCAACTGGGCCAGATTCTTGGCGCGCGTGTCGCGCTGCTCGATGACCGCCGCCTCCTCGACGAGGCGCAGCAGCGGTCGCGGGTAAATGCGGCGGTGCCCGTCCTTCAAATGATTCGGCACCCAGCGCGACGCGAATCCCTTGCGCGCATCGGGGCCCATGTACTTGCCAAACAATCGTTCCAGCGCCGGTGCGAACTCCTCTTCGGAACTGGCCAACGGAACCGTGCCCAACGCGCCGGCGGCGATCGTCCGAGAGACCGAGTTGCCCAAAAATCCCGGCAACACGCCACGCGAGTTCAAGATCCGCTTGATGAGCACGCCGTAGAACTCGCCTATGTCCCAAAGCAATTCAGCGCGGTGTGCGGCGATCTTGGCGATGTCGGGGCCAAATAAGGCTGCGCGCTCGTACAGATCGCGGCGGAGAAAAAGCTTTGGTCGCACGCGTTTCCAGCGGCGGCCGTAGGCGGCCCAGAACTGTACAAGCCCCTGGAGGATCGTCTCCAATGCCGTCCAGTCGCCGGGGCTTACACGGTCAAGTTCGTCGTAGGTTACGAACACGTAACCGTCGGACGACTGGAGCTTACGGTCCAGCTCGTCGATGGCCGCGAACAGGAGACCCTGCTTCGCGTACGCCGGCGCGAAGACTTTTTCCAGATCCGACCAAGGCGAACGAAGCAGCGACACCAAGGGGCCGTCGGCAATCGTCAATTGCGGGTTCGTCTGATTGAGTAAGACGCGTGTCAAGAGCGCCAACCAAAACGACTGCAATTCGGCTGACCCTCGGCCCTGCGCAAACACACGGATAGCGCCGCCTGGCGGGAACTCCGTGCTCGATGCGGCGAAGCCGATCAGCCATGCGGTCCGCTCCAAATCCACCGCAAGCCGCGAGTGTTGTTTGGCCAACCGCGTCAATTCTTCGCGCCCCTGTTCATAACCCAGAGCGCGGAACACTTGCGTCTTTCCGGCGCCCTTGTCCCCGATAATGAGCTGCGTGTCGGGATCGAGAATGCGATAGTGGCTCCGGATTGGGAGAAAGTTGCGCAGGAAAGCGGCCTGGTCCTCAGGCTCGTTTTCCGCCTGCCCCTGGCTACAAAGGCCCTTGAGTTCCTCCAGTAACAGGTCATCGTTGGCCCCCTTGCGTTTTGATTTCGTCATGGCAGCTTCCTTCCCACGCGTTCAAGAATGCGCTCCGCAAAAAGTCGAAAGTCTCCTTCGGCGAGTTGGTCGGCGATGCTGGCCGCCGACTGGTAGCGCTGCACTAGCGGATTGAAACCGACGACCAGTGGAAAGTGCGGTTGCTCCTGGGCATCCTGGTCGGGCAGCGTCCAGAGATCTTCATTGTCCGTTCCTTCTTCGGCATAGTATTCCTCGGAAAAAACCAGGTAAGCGCG
>DATLQY010000112.1:0-8275 GCA_035534975.1 Pirellulales bacterium | reverse complement strand
GCTCGCGGGCAAAGCGGTCGTACGGCATGTTCGTGCGCAGGGCGTTGACGACCCAGTGATAGAACTTGTGTACGCCCGACGGCGTGACCTTGTTGTTCCGCAGACGCAACAGGTCACTCCACTTGAGTGCCCAGAAGTCGGCGTACTCGGGCCGGTCGAGCAAGACGTTGATCAAGCCGGCCCGCTTCTGCGGGTCCTGGCTGGTGAGGAAAGCGTCGACCTCGCTGACGCTGGGCAGTTCGCCGATCGCGTCGAGGTAAACGCGGCGGACGAATTCCTCATCGGTGCAGAGATCCGAGGGAAGAATCTGCAATTGCCGCAGTTTCTCGAACACGAACTTATCGACGTAGTTCTGTTCCGGGGGGTTGTTCCAGGCGAAGCCCGGAATTTCCTTGAGAAACATGATGTAGGCCGTTTCGATCTTTTCCAGGTAACGCACCAGGATCGCCGCTTCGCCGCGGTCCTGGCCGATGACGAACCCGTTGGCGTCGACCGTGGCCACGGCCTCGTCGGAGCTGGAGAAGGCGGCCAGCTCGGTGATGTCCCTGATCGATCCGTCGGAGAAATGGGCCAGCACGTGCAGTTGCTGCGTGTGCGCCGGGCGGTGTAAGATGCGCTGCCGCGGGTAGACCTCGACCTTGACGCATATGGGCGCATCGGGCGGGTCGATCTGGCAACCCTGGGCGATCCAGTCGCGAAGGATGCCGAAGCTCGGGTCTCCCTTGCGAATCCGCCGGCCGCCGCCATGGGCGACCTCCATCAGCGGTTTCTTCAAGAGCAGGCTGTTCTCGGGCTCGAAGACGTTGGTGCGGCGGTTGAACGATTCACGGACCAGGGTCGTCATGTCGACGGTCGGGTCGTAGGCACGCAACGACATACGGAAACCGCCTTTGCCGCTGGGCGATCCGTGGCAAGCGCCCGAATTGCAACCTTGTTTCGAGAGGGCCACCAGCGTGCCGTAGTTGAAGCTCACCCGTTCGGGCGCCTCCTGCCCGGCGACTTCCACAGGGACCTTCAACTCCTGGCCGGCCACGCGGCAGACGATCTCCGCCTGGCCGTTGGCCACCGGCGTGGCGATGCCGCCGGCGATTTTGACGATGCCCTCGTTGGTCGACGCGAACTCGGCGGCGCGGGTCAGATCCTGCACGCCACCACCGGGATAATGGCCGCTCACGACCACGTGCATCCGGGCGCGGGTTGAGCCCAATTTGAAGTTGGCCGGGTAGAGCTCGATTTTCTCAGGCGTACCGACGACGATCGGCTCGAGTGGTGGCTCGGCGGAAGCGGCTGCCGGCTCGGCGGCGAAGGTTCCGCTTGACCACCCCAATGCGGCTATGAGCGCCAGTCCAGCCAGCGCAATGTGTCGGCCAATTCGCCCCGCTCCCTCGCGTCGCAACCCGATCGAAAGATGCATGGCTCCTCCCTTATGTTGAGCGTGATCGTCAATTGAATTCCAGCGTTTCATTGATTCGTTGGGGCGCCGTCGGGCACTCAAGGCATGGCCACTTGCAAGTTCACCGGGAGACTCTCCACGGTGACCGTTTTTTCCTTCACCTTGGACGTGGCCACCAGCGTGAGCGAAGTCGGGCCCACCAAGGCGTCGGCCGCGGCGGTCACGTCGACTTCGACTTCATTCTGCCCCTCGGCGATCGTGATCTCGGCGGGAACACCCACGCCGGCCGGCAGGTTCTTGAATTTGACCGAAACGGCGGCGGTCACGGCTGGTTTGCGCGTGACGGTGATCTTGATTTTCTGCGCGGCTCCGCGGTTGACCGCTCCGGCGGGAGTGGCCGTCACCTCGAACGGCTTGACCACACGCAGCACTCCGGCCGCCACGACCTTCTTCGGTTGGTTCTGGAACACGGCGGAACCGACGACGCGGAAGGCATGGTCGCCTTCGGCCATGGCTCCCGGCCCGGCCAGTTGGATCGCGACTTCGGCCTTGCCTTTCTCAATCGGAGCGACGGTGGCCGTCACGCCCGGCGGCAGGCCCTCGACGGCCAATGAAATGGGATCGTCAAACCCGTTGAGCTTGGTCGCCTTGGCGCTGAAGGCGCCCGCGCCGACCACCTGCACGAACGGCACGACGGCGGGTTCGACCGCCAATTGAAAAAAGTCGGCGAACGCCGGACCAATGCCCAGCCCGATCGAGCCGTCGAGCCCGGCCGGCGGATACGGCAACCCGTTGAGGAGCGTCCGCAAGGGAGTGAGCGTGCTCGCCCTGGCGGTGAAATCGACCTCGCCGATCTTGGCAGTGCCCATGATGTTCATTGTGCGGCACGGCCCTTGTTCGAAGCCCGGTGGAAGCGTGATCGAAAGCTGTGTGTCGGGCTTTCCTTCGGGTATCACCTGGTTCGCCAGTTGGATACCGTCGCCCGCACCCACGACCGCAAGTGTGATCGGTCCGTTGTACTCGATCCGCGCGGCGGTGACCTTGAGCACCAATACGCCCCCTTTGGGCGCGTCGAACTTGTCGGCGTCGACCACCAGCGTAAAGCCCGGCCGGTACGGTTCGAACTCGATCCGGTAGACGAACTCCGGACCACCGCGGCGCAACAGGTCCTCGACCATCAGCCGGTACACGCCGTCTTCGGGGAACGTGTAGTTGATCACACCGTCGTCGGTTCCGGCGTCTTCAGCTTCGACCAAAAGCGCCCCATCGGCCTTGTACAATCGCAGGAACAAATCGGCGGGTGAGCCCATGCTCCTGGTACGGCCGGAGATCAAATAGCGATCCCCCTTCTTCGCCTGGATTTCGAAATAATCGCGGTCCTTGGGGGTCTCGAAGCGGCCGTTGATCGCGAACGGAAGCGAGATCGCCGTGGCGGTCTCGGGCGTGTCGTTCGGCTCGATCTCGACTTGCTCCAATGCGGACGACGCGAACAGCGTGAGCGCCGCGGAGCCTTGCCCCTGCGGGTACTTGGCGCCCACGGCGAGTCGGCCGCCGGGCACGTCGGCCGGTACCGGGACGTTCAAGGGGGGCATGCCATCGGCCTTGGGACCGGCCACCGACAGCTTGGACGTGGTACCCTTTTGGCCGCTCAACGGATACGGCGTGTTGGCCAAGGGAAAATCGCCAACGCGCAGGCGGTAGCGATGATTGCCGCCGCCCTGGTAGCGAATATCGCGAATCTCGAGATAGTAATCGCCCGCCGCGACGAATTGATAGGCGAAGCGGCCATCGGCGCCGATGCCTCCTTCGTCGTCGCTGTAGGCCAGCTCACGACCGCCGGCGTCGAGAAGCCGAATCACCGGGTCGAGGGCCGAACCGAGCCGCCGTGCCACCACCTCCACGCTGACGCGCTGGCCGGCCGCGGCCGTCAGTTTATAGAAATCGTAGCTCTCCGGCTCGCAGGCCCCGTCCACAGCCACCGGCGGCGTGAGCAGTTGGGCTGTCTGCAGCGTTTTGTTCGCGCCGTTGTCGATTGCCGTCGGCAAGTCGTCGATCATGAACAGCCGTGGGCTGGAAATACCGCCCGGAGTTGCCACGCGCATGGCATAGATGCCCACCGGCGCTTCGGCGGGCAGCGTGACACGGTACGAGACGATGTCGGCCTTGGTGCCGTTGCCCTCGATGCCCGGCGTCAGCTCGACCTTGGCCGTGGCGGCCAACGTCGTCCAAACGCTGGCGGCACCGGCCAGATTGCCGCCGTAGACGACGAGATCGGTGGCGTGGCCCGGCAGGGCCGCCGAGGGTTGCACAAAGCTGATCGCCGGCGGTTGGGCCGACAGATCAGCGGCGAAACAGGTGCTCGCAATCACCAAGGCTGCCGCGATCGTGCGACTCATGGGCGCTTGGTCCTTTCCCGGCGTGAGTGTGGCGTGGGCTGTCGTGGGTCGAGGCGGGGGCCGATCAAAGGCGGGCATGCACCAGGTCGGCGAGGTTCGGCTAAGCCATCGTCTGACCTTAAACTACCGGCACGCCTGTTGTCAAACAAATCGCGTTTTCAGTTATACCATCCCCATCAATCCATCCAAGCAGTTTTATGGATTATACGGTGCCCAGGGCGTGGACCGCAAGGGTTTTCCCCCGGACCCCGGCCTTGGGCCGCCACCAGACGAAAAAGCCCCCGGATCAATGACCCAGGGGCGTTGGTGGTGAATCGCGACTATGGGCAAGCGGCGAACCGCCTAGCCTGCCAGCACGGCCACTCGAACGGAAGTCGCACAGGGGCGCCCCTTGCTCTGCCCGGCCGTGTATTCGACCTCTTGGCCTTCACGGAGTGAGTCAAACGACACTCCCTGAACCTCCGATGTATGGAAAAACAGGTCTCCCCGATCTCCCTCGATGAACCCGAAACCACGCTCCGAAACCAGCTTCTTGATCTTACCTTGTGGCATTTCTGCACTCCTGAAAAAAAACGAACGACATGGACGAACTGACTACTTCGGTCGAAGTAAACCGTCAGCCCGAACAACGAGAGCAGATAGCCACAAAAACGAGGCGGGCACTTATGGGAAGGGCACATCAACGCAGAATGCGGCAGGACCGGAAGAACGACTTGAAGCCGTCCAGACCTGCACTTTGTCTCTACTCGCCACGATCCCTCGTGACAGAATGCATTGTATACGTTGGCGTGGCCGTGTCAAGAATGCAAAACGGGCCGCAAACTCTAGCCCAATCTCGACAAGGCGGACAGGGCCTCCCTGACCTTTTCGATGCTGCCGACCTGGCCGACCAGTTTCTTGGCCGCCACGAGGTCGTCGATCGAGATCGACGTCGAGTTGGTTGATCTTGCGGCGCTACCGGCCGCCGCCTTCCCGCTTCCTCTCCGTTTCCGCTTCATACCCATCCTCGCCAGCACCTGGCTGACTTGCGTGCGTGAAACGTCGGTACCTTGGTCCTTGAGCGTGGCGACCACGTCTCTCGGTCGAATGGGCTTCTTCATCCCTCGCGCCGCGTCGCGAATCAGGTCGGCTTTGGTGCCGGTGCCGATACCGGTGCTGTGGGTCGAGGCCACGGACTTCATCGCCTGCTTCGCCGCCCGCTTCTTCCTCCCAGCGGCTTTCACCTGGTACACGAGGCCGGGAGTCACCATCACGCCTTGGGCCCTCAGCCCGTCGACAATCTGAGGCACGGTGACGCCTTTGTTGGCGCGCATGTAGTTCCGGATCGACTGGCTCCTGCTGGGGCCTTCACTTTTCGGTCGTGCCATGTTCTTTGAGTCTCCTGAGGAGTGCCCACATTCATATCGAGACTAGCAGCATAGACTCGCCGGCGATGAATTGCAAACGTAGCGGGCATGTGATCGCCCGCCGCTGACTTTCATCCGCACCATCGACAGTGTCGTCAAATCCTCGACAGTAGCTCGGAGCCACTCGACTCGGAACATCGGCATCTAAAATAATCTGCGACATGGAAGCTCCTTTCGATCGTTGATCCCTTGCATATTATAACACTATCTTGACTTGTGGCGTTGACCCTGACGACAATGTCGTGCGCCTATCGCCGATCCAAAAGAGGAGGGTCGCAATGAATTCAGCCAATACACTTCCATCGCAAGCCGCCTTCCTTCACGCAATTCTGCGCCACCTCGTTGGATGTCCCGATGGTGACCGAAGACAAGACGTTCACGAGGCGATGCCGGGCCTGTTGAATCTCAATGAACAGCAACGTACGGAGCGACTTCCCAACCTTCCACATCTACGGTATCGACATCGGAGCGGCTTTGGCCTAAGCATGCTCAAAACGGCAGGCTACGTCGAGAACCCTACCAGGGGCGTTTGGCGGATTACCGCCCGCGGCCGTGATCTACTTGCAAGCCATCCGCACGGCTTTGACGATGAGACGGCTAGGCAGCTCATTCGCGAGTCGCGCCTCGCAACACGGACACTGGATGGCGGCGACGATAATGGAGCCGACGTCGGCGGAGCCGCCGCACAGCAGACTCCAGATGAACGGCTTGACGCAGCGCTCACAGAGATCCACCGTTCGGTTGCGCAAGAACTGCTGGATCGAATCGTGCAGGCGCCGCCGGTATTTTTCGAAGGGCTGGTCCTCGACCTGTTGCACGCCCTGGGATACGGGGCCACAGAGGAGGATCTCGAGCGCGTCGGGCATTCAGGTGACGGAGGCATTGACGGTATCATATCGCTCGACCGGCTCGGATTCGAGAAGATTTATGTTCAGGCAAAGCGTTGGCAGACATCGGTCGGTCGACCTGAGGTTCAGGCGTTTTACGGAGCGCTTGCGGGTCGGCGCGCGAGGAAAGGCGTCTTCATCACGACTTCAAGCTTCACGCGGGAAGCCCGCGATTTCGTGAACCAAATCGGCGAAAGCATCGTGCTGATCGATGGCGCGCGACTTACCACGTTGATGATCGAGCGAGGGGTTGGCGTGACCCACTACCGCGTCCTCCGACTTCCAAGGATTGACGGCGACTACTTTGACGCGGATTGATGCCGGCCTTTCGTGCTTCGCCCCAGCTCACACGTGCATCATCTGCCTGCGTGCCAAGTAGTTCCCCAAAAACCCGTCGAAGCGCTGGTTGGTCTGGGCCAAGGCATAGTCGATCTGCCCGTCGAGACAACCCTGGCGGACGGCGGCGAGGAATTGCGACAACTCTTCCAGGTACGCCTTGCGGAAGGCGCGGGGGTCGCTGGTGACCTCGCGGCCGTTCTCCAGGTCCTCGATTCGGGTCACGTCGTCGAAGGGAAAGGTCAGCTCGGCGGCATCGAGCGTCTGGAACACGACGACCTCGTGTTTCTTGTGGCGAAAATGCCTGAGCGCCGATACGAGCCCAGGGGCGTCGTCGAACAGGTCCGAGATCACCACGACCAAGGCCCGCCGCTTGATCGATTCGGCCAGCTCGTCGAGCGTGTCGGCCAGGCCCGTCTCGCCGCCCGGCGAGGTTTGCTCCAGCTTTTCCATGATCACCCGCAGGTGGCCCGGCCCCTGACGGGGCGGAATGCGATCGCGGACCTGGGTGTCGAAGCTGATCAGCCCCACGGCGTCGTGCTGCATGGACATCAGGTAGGCCAGGCTGGCGGCGAGAAATGAGCCGTATTCGAGCTTGCTCCAGGGCCCTTCGGACTTGTAGCCCATCGAGGCCGATTTGTCCAAGAGCAGATAGCAGCGAAGGCTCGTCTCCTCCTCGTATTGCTTGACGTAGAGCTTGTCGCGGCGGCCGTAAACGCGCCAGTCGATGTGCCGCGGATCGACGCCCGGCGTGTACTCACGGTGCTCGGCGAACTCGATCGAGAAACCCCGTTGCGGACTGCGGTGCAGGCCCGCGAAAAAACCATCCACTACCAATCTTGCCGCAAGCGAGAGGTTCTTGAGGCGGCTGAGCGCATCAGGGTCGAGGTACTTGTACTGGGCGGTGGGCATGGAAGTAGGAAAGGCGTTAGGGTGTTGGGCATAAGGTCCTTTAGGTCTCTTTTGTCCTTTACGTCCTTTGAAACACCAAACGACAAACGGGACTCAAAGGACGAAAGCGACGTGCAAAAGCCTAAACGTAGCTTTCCGCCTTAGGCTCCGACACGACCGTCAAGAGATCCTTGACGATCCGATCCGGCGAAATTCCCTCGGCTTCGGCGTGGAAGTTGGTGATGATCCGGTGCCGTAGCACCAAAGCGGCCACTTCGCGGACGTGTGCGCAGGTGACGTTGTAGCCGCCATCGATCGCCGCGCGGGCCTTGGCCCCCAACACCAGGTACTGCACGGCCCGCGTGCCGGCGCCCCAGTTGACGAATTCCTTGGTGATCGCCGCCGCCGCCGGGTCGTCGGGCCGCGTGGCGCGGGCCAGGTCGACGGCGTACTGCGCTACGTGATCGCTCACCGGCAGCTTGCGCACGATCTGCTGCAAGTGCAGAATCTCCGGCCCGGTGAGCACCTTGGCGATCTCGACGCTGGCGTCGGAAGTAGTCGTCTTGGCGATCTGGCGTTCCTCTTCCGGCGTCGGGTAGCCGATGCGGATGTCGAACATGAAGCGGTCGAGTTGGGCTTCGGGCAACGGGTAGGTGCCTTCCTGTTCGATCGGGTTTTGCGTGGCCAGCACGAAGAACGGCTGTGGCAGATCATATGTCCGGCCGCTGACGGTGACCTGCACCTCCTGCATCGCCTGCAAGAGCGCCGCCTGCGTCTTGGGGGGCGTGCGGTTGATCTCGTCGGCCAGTAGGATGTTGGCGAACACCGGTCCCTTGACGAAGCGGAACTGCCGGCCGCCCGTCGAGCGATCGTCCTCGACGATGTCGGTGCCCGTGATGTCGGAAGGCATCAAATCGGGCGTGAACTGGATTCGGTTGAACTCCAGGTCGATCGCCCGCGCAATCG
>DATLQY010000111.1:0-2785 GCA_035534975.1 Pirellulales bacterium | reverse complement strand
GTGAATCGCGATCAAAGCGAGCATGAACAACGGAATGAATTCCGTTCTATGTGTCGAGCGCGACCAGTTCATCGGTGATGTACCGCAGGATGTCGCGGACCGAGATCACGCCGCTGATCTTGCCGCCGGTCAGCACCGGCAGATGGCGGTAGCCGCCGACGTCCATCTTGTGCAGGGCGAAAGCGATGCGGGCGTCGGATTCGACCGTTTCGGGCGACGAGGTCATGAACTCGGCGACGGGCCGGCCGGCGAGCCCGGCGAAGTCGACGTTCAGACGGTCCAGCGCGTCGCGCTCGCTGAAGATGCCGACCACGTCGTCGGCGGCGACCACCACCACGCAACCGATCGAACGCTCGACCATGAGCTTGAGCACGTCGCCGACCGGGGCGCTCGCCTCGACGACCGTCGGCGCATGGGGCGAAAGCTGGTGGATCCGGCCCTTGACGAGGCTCCGCTCGATGGACGAGGCGGGGCGGGGCTTGGACATGAACTCCAGCGGCTGCTGGCAGGCGTCGCACGTGTCGGCGCCTTCGATGATCTCTTCGCCGCAAAACGGACAAGTCAACATGGGTCTAACCGACGGTCCAGGTGTCGCCCGCGTTGTAAAGTTTCTGCAAGTCACCCTCGCCCTTGGCCTTCTTTGCCTCGGCGATCTGCGCGTTGATCATCTCGTCGTACTTGGGCCGGTCGACTTCGCGGAACACGCCGATCGGCTCCGGGAATTCGGGGTAGCGCATCCGGCTGAGCAGGTAAGCCAATGTCGGCTCCTGGGCCCTTTCGTCGTGGAACAGGAGATCGTCCTCGCTGATGCCCTTGCCCAGCTCGACGATTTCGGGGTGCGTGCCGTTGAGTCGGATGCCCTTGTCGCGGTTCTTGCCGAAGATCAACGGCTTGCCGTGCTCGAGCTCGAGCGTGGTGTCGGCCTTGGTGTCGCGGTTGGTGGCGTAATCGTAGGCCCCATCGTTGAACACGTTGCAATTCTGGTAGACCTCGACGAAAGACGTGCCGCGGTGCTCGGCTGCCCGCTTGAGCACCGTGCCCAGGTGTTTGATGTGCGTGTCGATCGAGCGGGCGACGAACGTCGACTCGCACCCAATGGCGATGCACAAAGGCGCGAGCGGGTTGTCGATGGCCCCCATGGGAGTGCTCTTGGTCACCTTGCCAACGGGCGACGTGGGCGAATACTGCCCCTTGGTCAGGCCGTAGATACGGTTGTTGAACAGCACGATATTGATGTCGAGGTTGCGGCGGATGCAGTGCATCAGGTGGTTGCCGCCGATGCTCAGGCCGTCGCCGTCGCCGGTGATGACCCACACCGAGAGATCCGGGCGCGACGACTTGAGCCCGGTGGCGACCGCCGGTGCCCGGCCATGGATCGAGTGGATACCGTAGGTGTTCATGTAATAGGGAAAGCGGCTCGAGCAACCGATGCCCGAGATGAACACGGTCTTCTCACGGGGGATTCCCAGCGTGGGAAGCACTTTCTTCATCTGGGCCAGAATCGAGTAGTCGCCGCAACCGGGGCACCAACGGACGTCTTGATCGCTCGCGAAATCGTTCGCCGAAAGAACAGGCAACTTGAGGTCGGTGGACATGGGGCAAATGGAGGGTTCGGGGTTCGGGGTTCAGGGAACGTAGCGGAACTCGTGAGAGTTCCGATGTAGTGCCCCGCGCTTCGGAATTCTCACGAATTCCGCTACGCGCGTGACAAATGACCAATGACAACTGACCAATGACTATTCCAACATGGCCTGGATTTTGGCGACGATCTCCTCGACGATAAACGGCTTGCCCTTGATCTTGTTCAGGCCCACCGCGTCGACCAGGAATTCGGCCCGCAATAACATGCGCAACTGGCCGCGATTCAACTCGGGGACCAGCACTTTCTCGTAATTCCCGATCAGCTCGCCAAGGTTCCGTGGAAAGGGGTTCAGGTAACGGAGGTGGCAGTGGGCCACGGAACCGCCGGTGTCCTGCACGTCGCGCACCGCGGTGGCGCACGCGCCATAGGTGCCGCCCCAACTGACGACCAGCAGCTTGCCCCGTTGGGGGCCTTTGACCTCCTGCAAGGGAACGTCGTTTGCCACCAGGGCGACCTTGCGTGCCCGCGTATTGACCATGTGCTGGTGGTTCTCCGGCTCGTAGTTCACGTTGCCGGTGACATCCTGCTTCTCCAGGCCGCCGATGCGGTGCATCAATCCTGGCGTGCCGGGCAAGGCCCAGGGTCGGGCCAGCCGCTCGTTGCGGGCATAGGGATGGAACTCGTGGCCGTTGGTCGAAGCGTCGGGGTGCGTGACCACGATCGGCGGCATTGCCTTGAAATCGGGAATACGCCACGGTTCCGAGCCGTTGGCGATGTAACCGTCGGTGAGCACCATCACCGGCGTCATGAAGCGCACTGCGATCCGCCAGGCTTCTTGCATTACGTCGAAGCAATCGGCCGGGCTGCGGGCGGCGATGATCGGCATCGGGCACTCGCCGTTGCGGCCGTACAAGGCTTGCAGCAAGTCGGCCTGCTCCGTCTTGGTGGGCAAGCCGGTGCTGGGACCGCCGCGCTGAACATTGATGATCAACAACGGCAGTTCGGTCATCACCGCCAGGCCCATCGCCTCTTGCTTGAGCGCGATACCCGGGCCGCTCGAGGTGGTGATCGCCATCGAGCCGCCGAACGCCGCACCGATGACCGAGGTGATCGCCGCGATTTCGTCCTCCGCCTGGAACGTGCGGACGCCGAAATTCTTGTGCCGTGAAAGCTCGTGCAGAATGTCGCTCGCCGGGGTGATCG
>DATLQY010000110.1:0-2781 GCA_035534975.1 Pirellulales bacterium | reverse complement strand
TGATTTCTTGCGATGCGCCTCGTAGTCGTCGTATGCGGAATCATCTGGATGGCTCCACGCGCGGGCGGCCGCGTCATCTTGCACCGTGTATGTCTCGCGAATGTCGAACGGATCGTGACCGCCGAAGAGCGTGCGGATGCGCTGAAACGATTCGACAGGAATCAAGACGTAAGTCGATTGCGATCGTGAATCCACGACGTAGACGGGTGCGCCATGGCCCTCCTCAAGTGCTTGCCGCTGTTCGTCGGTGAGCGTTGGCGTCATCGAAACTCTCCAGAGGTGCTTTAGCACTTATCCCAAAACCGCTGTTGTGGTGCGGGCGTCCGATCTGCCCGGCGGTTTTGGGATATACCTTTAAGACCATTGTAGCGGAAACGCCAATCGGGCGCCACATCCGTTTTGGGCACCAGGGCACGTGGGGCGGGTTTCCAAGGGGCCGTAGAAGGCAATGGCACCCTTGGAAACTTGCTCCACATGCCTCACCCCTCGCCCGCCGCTTGCCGGCGGTGCAACTCGGCGTGTTCTTCCTCCTCGCTCGGCCGGTTGTCGTAGCCTCGTTCGCGCGCGAGCTCGATCCGGTCGACGAACTTGACGTTGGCGCACTCGTCGACCTCCTGCGTGTGGCACGCGGCGTAGTCGGGAATGAAAAACCTTAGCGGTCCACCCGCCTTGACGGGCAACTCATGGCCGCCCAACCGGTAGATGATGATCGCGCGCTCGCGAACGGCATCGAGCGGGATGCTGGCGTGGAAATCGTCGGTCGAGGAGTGCAGCGAAAGGTACTTGGCCGTAGGCTTCGCGCCGGCGCGTTCCAAGAGGCCGCTCAGCCGCACGGCGTCTCCGGCGCGTTTCGGGTCGAGGCGGCTGACGTCGGCCACCTGGTGCCGCGCGTCGAACGCCGCCAGGTCGTCGAACGAAAGAGACATGGGGCGCTCGACTTCACCCTCGATGATTAGCAGCTTCGTGTCGCTCATACTTCCAATGTAGCGGAATTCGCGGGAATTCGGGGCGTAAGGGCAGGTCTTCGGAACTCTCACGAGCTCCGCAACAACCTAGCGCGCCGGCCATGCCACGTCAACCACTACAGTTTTGGGCACCGGCGCGGTAGCATTGGCTGCGACACGCTCATCGATTCCGTCCCGGCGACCCCTTCATGCCCACCGCCTCCCCGGCCCGCGACCAACTGGCCGAGCAGTACCTGGCGCAATTGCCCTACACGCCGTACCCAGTGCAGGAAGAAGCCCTGTTGGCCTGGTTCACCGTCGAACAAGGGGTGCTGGTCTGCGCGCCGACCGGGACCGGCAAGACTCTGATCGCCGAAGCGGCGCTGTTCGAGGCCTTGCACTCGGGATCGACAGCGTACTATACGACACCTTTGATCGCGCTCACGGAGCAGAAGTTCGCCGAAATGCAAAGGGCAGCCACCCGCTGGGGCTTTTCTCCCGACGACGTGGGGCTGGTGACCGGAAACCGCAAGGTCAATCCGCAAGCCCGCATCCTGGTCGTCGTGGCCGAAATCCTGCTCAACCGGCTGCTCAACCCCGAGCCGTTCGATTTCGAGCACGTGAGCGCCGTGGTGATGGACGAATTCCACAGTTTCGCCGACCCGCAGCGGGGCATCGTCTGGGAGCTCTCGCTGGGAATGCTTCCGCCGCACGCGCGGCTCTTGTTGCTCTCGGCCACCGTGGGCAACTCGAAGGAGTTCATCGCCTGGCTCGACCGTTGCCACGGCCGCAAACTGGAACTGGTCGAAGGGACTGAGCGGCGAGTACCGCTCACCTACCAGTGGGTGCCGGACGAGTTGCTCAACGAGCAACTCACGCTCATGGCCGAGGGCGACGCCGCTTTGCGCCGCACTCCGGCGTTGGTGTTCTGTTTCAATCGCGACGAGTGTTGGAACATCGCCGAGCAACTCAAGGGGTGCCACCTCACGGCCGAGCCGGAACGGTCGCAGCTCATGGCCGAGGTCAACCGGCTCGACTGGTCGCAAGGCGTGGGACCGAAGCTCAAACAGTTGCTGCAGCGCGGCGTGGGGGTACACCACGCGGGCTTGCTGCCCAAATACCGCCGCGTGGTCGAAGAGCTGTTCCAGCGGAAACTGCTGGCGGTGACGATGTGTACCGAAACACTCGCGGCCGGCATCAACTTGCCGGCCCGCAGCGTGGTGCTCAGCTCGCTGGTCAAGGGCCCGCGGGGGGAGCAAAAACTGTTGGACGCCAGCTCGGCGCACCAGATTTTTGGCCGGGCGGGCCGGCCGCAATTCGACGACCGCGGTTACGTCTACGTGCTGGCCCACGAGGACGACGTCAAGATACTACGCTGGAAGCAGAAGTACGACGCGATCCCCGAAGACACCAAGGACCTCGGCTTGCTCAAGGCCAAGAAGGCACTGAAGAAGAAGCGGCCCACCCGCCGCGAGACGGAGACCTATTGGAACGAGGCCCAATTCGAGAAGCTCAAGATCGCGCCGCCGGGCAAGCTCTACAGCAAAGGCCACTTCCCCTGGCGGTTGTTGGCGTACCTGCTCAAGCTTTCGCCGGAGGTTAACCGAATTCGCGCCCTGATCCGCAAACGGCTGATGGACGATCCGCGGATCAAGGCCGGCGAAGTGGAACTCGATCGGATGCTGATGTCGCTCGAGGCGGGCGGTTACGTCACGCTCGATCCGCCGCCACCGGCACGTCAGGTGCCGGCAAAGGAAGTCGGAAGTCGGAAGTCGGAAGTCGGAAATTCCGATGCGCGAGCCGCTGGTTCGTCGATGGGTGGCTTGTTCCAATCCGC
>DATLQY010000109.1:0-8545 GCA_035534975.1 Pirellulales bacterium | reverse complement strand
CAATTAGGGCGCAACACATCGTTTAAGGTACTGGCGATTTCCGATCCGGTTTTCCATTACGGCGAGGTCATTTTCCAAGCTTGGGACTTGGCTCTCTGGTTGAGCGGCCATACGCGCAGCGGCGCGCAGCCGTCATCCGCGTCCCCCGAGGGGCTGGTCGAGTCGAGCGGCGTCGAGGGGGGCTGGGGCGAGGTGTCGAAGCGTCTGTTGGGTCGCGTTGGACTGCGGCGCCCGGCGAAACGCATATACGAAGTAATTCGTCCTGCCGCGTCGGCCGCTAAGCGCGCTGCGAAAACAATCGCGGACCTGGGGCTCCGCCGCTCCGCGCAGCGGGCGTGGCGAGTCGTTCGAGGTGGCGGGACCAAGGCGCATTTCCCTCCACCGTTCCGCGTTCGTCGCCACCCCGACGAACACCCGGGGCCTGAACGCTGCGCCGAACACACCTCCACGTTCATCTCGATGCGCGATCTTGACGGCCTGATCAGCTTCAACTGCTACGATGCCATTTGGGACTGGCCGACCGAGTTCTACGAATGCAGGCTGATTGGCTTCTTCCATGACGCGATCCCACTGCGCGTCGCCGACATTCCAGATACTGACCGCGGCCTCTTTTTTTGCTCGGTCGCCAAAATGGTGAGCCGCGCCCATTGCATCGCCTGCGACTCGGCCTCCGCGCAAAGTGACCTGCACACTTTTTTTTCATGTGCGCAGCCCAGGACGTGCATCGTTTATCCCGGTCACGATCTTGGTCGCTTCGCGCCAGACGAGTCTCCTCAATCGCACAGCGAAACGACCTCGAGGCGGGTGCCATCGAAAAACGACCAGCAGCGGACCATTGCCGTGCTGCTCGAGTCGGAGCCGCGCAAAAACCGGGCCGGAGCACTGCGTGCGTGCCGGCACCTGGCCGCCCTCCGGCCGGACGAGCGAATCACGCTCATGTTGATCGGACGGACACCAGCCCCAGACCCCTATGCCTGGTTGGAGCGTGAGGCGTCCCGGTACGTCGAAGTGATCCGTCTGGGCGACGTCGCGTGCGACCGCCTCGGCGACGTGCTGCGATCGTGCGATGTCTTCGTTTACCCTTCGTTGTGGGAGGGCTCCGCCACGCCGATCTTGGAAGCGATGACGGCCGGCGTGCCCGTCGTCTGCGCCGAGAACTCCGCGCTCACCGAACTGGGGGGCGCTCATGTGTTTTATTGCGATCCCTACGATCCGGCTTCGATCGCGGCGGCCGCGTCGCGCGCTTTGTCGCTCGACGACCAGCAGCGCGAGCGCTGGCTATCCGAGGCCCGACACTGGGCTGGGCAGTTCACCTGGGAACGCACGGCGGAACACCTGGTCAAGTTGATTCACGAGCGGGCCGCGTTGGCGCGGCCGGCGACTTCCTGGGCGCCGCCGCGGTCCGCGCCGGCACCAAGCCACGCTGCCTGAGGAATTCCTATGCTTCGCAGAACGCTGAAGGGTGCGGCACGCCTCGCCAACCGGCTGTTGCACCTGCGAGACTATCACGTCACCCGGCACTCCCACCTCCGCGAGCTCGAACGGATCGTGCGAGATTGCCAGCACGAAATCGAAAGCCACCAGGCGATGCAACTGGCGGCTGAGAACGACGCGGCGTGGCTGCGGCGCGAGCTGGCGCGGATCCGATGCCAAGAGCGGGAGGCCACTGCGGCGGCAGATGACCTGGCGCGGGTGGAGCGCATCGCCGCCGACGACGCCCAGCACCGTTCCTCGGCGGCTGCTTGTTTGCGCAGTGCGGCCTGAATGGCCGCCGTGGCGTTACCATTGGGGGAGCCGACCTTGACTCGCCAGTTCATTATCGTGAACCATGCCCGCCGCGACCTGAGCGGGCACCATTTCCATGCCGCGCTTCCGGTCGCCCAATCACTGCGCGAAGCAGGCTGGCGCCCGGTTATGGCGACCCACGTCGATTGCCGGCCCGGCGAGGTCCCCGTTTGGCTCGAAGTCCATCCGGTCTTCTGCACCGACCACGCGATGATGGAGCCCGTGGCAGAGCCGCCCGACCTGGCGGGAGCGCAGATCGATCCCTATGCGCGGGCCGCCGTCTCGATCGCCTCCGTTCGCAGCGGCCGGGCAAGCGTGCGCGAATTCCTCGCCGGCCGGTTTGCGTCAATCGCACCTGCGCCGTCGGCCGCCGTCCAAGGCCGGCGTGTTTCTTCCAGGCTCCATGATTGCGGACGATGGTTCTACCACAAGGCGATTTGGGCCTCGCGGCGCGGCGCCTTCTACCTGTCGCCGCCTTTTCTTTATAAAGGATGTCGCTTCATGGTCGGCGCGGCGGCGCGGCATTGCGTGCCCCCATTGTTCAAACGCGAGCACCATCAGCGGCTGCGAACGCGCATCGGCCCGATCACCGCCAAGCTGCGGCTCATCTGCAAGGGGCTCAATTTCGAAGGCGGCGGCCCAGCCGTCTTGGCCGGACTGGGGCACCCCGTGGAGCGACCTTTGATCGAGCTCGCCCTCGGCGAATTGGCTCCCTTGGGCTCGACTTTGGAAATCGAGCACGCTTTGCTGTTCAAACGCGACCTGGAGCGGCTACTGGCGATCACGGGCGCGGACGCCGACGACCACGTGCTAATGCCGAGTGCCCTTGCGCGCGAATTGCTCGCCGTTCACCTGGTCGCGCGGCGCTTGGGCGAAAGACGATGCCCGACGTTCCATTTGCAGTTCCGCGATTCCGTTTTCGGCCGTGAGCCCGAGGCACGCAAGCTCGAACGCTCGTCCTTTGCCGGCGTGGTTCAAGCCTGGTTCTCCTTGCACGCGCGGTGGGGACCATCGAACCGGATGCGTTTATATGCCGGCACAGACCAGCGGTGCGACGACCTCAAGCGGTTGTCCGGCCTGAGTTTCGAGGTGTTGCCGGCACCGTTTCGGGGCGGCGCGGCGGAGGACTGTCTTGGCAACGAAAGGTCCGGCAGCTCATGATGCGCGTTACGTACTACTATCCTTGGGGTTACTTCCATCCGATCCGTTCCGGAGCGGCGACCCTGGCCGCGCGCCATCTGGAGTACTTTCGCAGCCGCGGTATGCGGGTGCGCGTGTTGCTCTGCGGCGACCACCCGCGCGCCGGCCGGCGTGACTTCGAGCGGCATTATTCCTGGCTTGAAGATCTCGGCGTGCTGGACATCCGGCGTCATCCGTCGATCGCTTCCCGCTTCGATCGCTTCACGTTCGCGGACTGCCTCGCGGGGCACACCGCGCTGGGCGACTTGCCCCAGTGCCGCGATTTTCTCTCGCAGGACACGGACTTGGTCTTCCTGAACTACGTTTTCGCGTCGCCCTTCCTCGACTTGGTCCCGCCGGCCGCCAAGCGAGTGCTGGAAACCATCGACGTGCTATCCAAGCAATTCGCGCTGCGCGCGGGCGGCCCCGCGCTGCTCGGCCATAATCTGCGCGTCGAGTTCGACTTGTACGAGCTCTACGATCAAGTGATGATGATCAGCCAGGAGGAGTACGAGTTGGCGCGAGCGCGTTCGGGGGCCCGAGTCGCGTACCTGGCCCGGGCCGTCGACACGGTTTCCGCCGGTAGCCGGCTGGAGGACACGGCCGATGATTTGTTCGACCTTTTGTTCGTGGGCAGCGACCATCCTCCCAATTCGGAAGCGATCGCCTGGTTCTACGAACACGTCTTCCGGCCGCGGCTGAAGCGAATCGGCTTGCGCTGGGCCATCGCCGGCTCGGTCTGCAATCATCTCTCGCTGTCCGACCCCTGCGTCGAGCTCTTGGGCAGTGTGGACGATCTCGATGCGGTGTACCGCAGGTCTAAGGTCGTCGTGGTCCCGTTATTGAGCGGCACTGGCATTTCCATCAAGACCTTGGAAGCCTTAGGACGAGGCAAGCCCGTGGTGGCCACTCCCGTTGGCCTGCGCGGTTTGTCCGACGTCGGCGACTGCGTCGTCGCGATGCCGTTCGAGGAGCAACCGGAAAAAGTCGCGCGGTGCATTCGCGAGTTGTGCGCCTCGCAGTCGCTGCGCGAGCAGTACGGCCGCCGGGGTCTCGAATACATCCGCCGCAATTTCAGCCGCGAAGGCTACGAACGTCGCATGGATGAACTACTGGCGGCGGTGACAGGGGAGCCGCTGGCGGCCGCACCCTCGACGCCCCAACTCCAGTCCTCGGCGGCGTGATGGACCCGGTCGCCCCGGTCTGACGCCTTTCGCTCCGCGAAAGGCGACATTACAGGCAAGTGCTAGCCATCTTTGTCCCGCCGAAGGCGGGATGGGGCCGGGGGTTCGCCTCGCCGCAAATCCGCCTTGTTCCAAATTGCTCGATCTACTACGATCTGCCCGCCACCGGAGGGGCGGAGCGATCCCCCTGTGGCGAGTCAGCCACGCTTCGCGCTGGCGAATGTAAAGATAGCAGGCACACTCCGTGTGCCGTAGCCGCGCCTGCAAGAGGCGCTTCGGCGACAGGTTACGGCACACGGAGTGTGCCTACTACGTTGGCGGAAGTGAAGGTGAATCGACCATGAACTGCCGCGTCTGCGACTCGACACGCTTGGATCCGGCCATCGACCTGGGCGTGCAGCCCTGGTGCAACCATTTCTTACGCGCCGAGGAAGTCGGCCGCGAGCCGCTGTACCCATTGCGCGTCGTGTTATGCCGCGACTGCGCCACCGCGCAGCTCGACTTCACCGTCAAGAAGGAGATCATGTTTGGCGACCACACGTACCTGTCGGGCGTGACACGGTCGCTCGGCGAGCACTTCCGCCGCATCGCCCAGGAGGTCGACGAGCGCTTCGTCGGCCCGCGTCGGGGGAAGGCGGTGCTCGACGTCGGTTCCAACGACGGCACCCAACTCAAGCAGTTCCGTGAACTGGGTTACGACGTGCTGGGGGTCGAGTCGTCGAAAAGCACCGCCAAGCTCGCGAACGAGGCGGGAATCGCCACGCTCAACGAGTTCTTCAACCTCGACGTCGCCCGCCGCCTGGACCGCAAATTCGACGTGATCAACGCCGCCGGCGTGTTCTTCCACCTCGAAGAGTTGCACTCGGTGACCGACGGCATCCGCGAGTGCCTCGCCGACGACGGCGTGTTCGTCGTGCAATTCCTGTACATGAAGCGGATCGTCGAGAACCTGGCCTTCGACCAGATCTACCACGAACACCTCTTGTACTACAATCTGGCGACGATCGAAGTGCTCTTGAATCGGCACGGCTTGTCGATGTTCGATGCCTACCTGGCGCCGATCCACGGCGGCTCGATCATCGGTTTCGTAACGCACGCCGGGTCACGCCCGAAAAGCCGGCGGCTTGCCGAGCTCCGCGCCGCCGAAGACGAAGACCAGGCCAATGAGCTGGCCACGTACCACGAATTCGGCCGCCGCATCCAAGGGATGAAGGCCGAGAACCTGGCCTACCTCGACGACGCCAAGCGGCTGGGCAAGACGATTTTCGGCATGGGCGCGCCGGTCAAAGGGAACACGCTCTTGAACTATTTCGGTATCGGCCGACAGTATCTCGATTGCCTCGTCGAGAAGAACGAGTTGCGGCGCGGGCTGTTCTCGCCCGGCCGGCACGTGCCCGTGGTCATCGAGCGCGAGATCGCCGCCCCACCCGACGTCTATTACGTGCTGGCCTGGAACTTCAAACAGGAAATCCTGGCCAACAACCAGGACCTCGTCGAACGCGGGGTCGAGTTTTACTTTCCGGTCAATCCCAAGGAAGTCTGCGTATGAAGATCCTGGTCACCGGAGCGACCGGCTTCCTGGGCACCGCCTTGTGCGCGCGGCTGCGCGCCGACGGGCACGACGTGACGGGGCTGGGAAGCCGGCAATGCGACCTGACACGCCAAGGGGCGCTGGGCCCCTGGGACGACTGCCGGTTCGAACGCATCTACCACCTGGCCGCCTGGACCCAGGCCGGCGACTTCTGCATTCATCATCCGGCCGAGCAGTGGATCAAGAACCAACAGATCAACACCCAGGTGCTCGCCTGGTGGCAAGCGCACCAACCCCGAGCCAAGCTGATCGCGATGGGCACGAGCTGCGCCTATTCGCCCGGCAACGAATTGGTCGAGAAGAACTATCTCGACGGCCCGCCCATCGAGAGCTTGTTTACCTATGCGATGACCAAACGGATGCTTTACGTCGGCCTGCAGGCCTTAGCCAAGCAGTTCGGCCTCAGGTACCTCTGCCTCGTGCCCTCGACGCTCTACGGTCCCGGATATCACACCGACGGCCGGCAGATGCACTTCATCTTCGACCTGATTCGCAAAATTCTGCGCGGCAAACTGCTGGACGAGCCGGTCGTGCTCTGGGGCGACGGTCACCAGTCGCGCGAGTTGGTGTTCATCGATGACTTCGTCGACGCGGCGGTGCGGCTGACGGAGCGCGCCGACGACGAGCTGATCAATGTGGGGGCGGGCGCGGAGTACCCGATCCGTCATTTCGCCGAGTTGATCTGCCGGCACGTCGGGTACGACTTCGGAAGTATCCAATTTGATGCGTCGCGCTACGTCGGCGCGAGGTCGAAATGCCTGGACGTCCGCAAGCTCGATCGGTACTTGCCCGGTTTCGCGCGGACGCCTCTCGAAACGGGCCTGGCGAAGACGGTCGATTGGTTCCACGAGCACGCTCTTGAGGCGCAGGCATCCCGCCTGCCACAGGCAGCCAGGGCGGCCGCATCACAGGTTACAACATCCTCGTTGTCGAAGGGCGCCGCCTAACTCACCATGCCCCGCTTCGTATTGCTCGACCCGTCGCTCGTGGACTTCGCGGGGCACCACTATGAGTATGCGCGGCATGTGCTCGGTGCGGCAAGTCAAGCCGGGTACCGACCATGTCTTGTGGCCAACCGCGAGTTCGCGCTACGCGATGAGACGCCGTGGCCGATTGCCGCGGACTACAAGTACGGTTACTGGTTTCACCAGGGAGCGCCCGCCTGGCAACGCTGGATTCACGCCTGTGGGGCGGGTTCAAAAACTACCATTGACCGTACTCTGGTATGGCCCCTTGGGAACCTGCCCCACAAGGAGGTTGGAAACCTGCCCCACGATCCAGCCTGGGTCCGCCTGGCCAAGAGCGCACACGCCGCGCTTCGGCGTCGGCAGTTCATTCGCGACACACGCCGCGCGCTGGCGCGGCTCGACGTCACCGCGGAAGACGTGATCTTCGCACCGTCGCTTTCGCCCGTCGAGCTGGCGGGTATCCACCAACTCCTGCGAACGACGCCAAAGTGGGCGGCAGCCACATGGCACCTGCTCTTACGGCGCGATGTGCCCTCCGGACACCGGCTCGACGCGCTTCGCCGGTCCGTAGCCGGCCTCGTCGGATTGCGTGCTCCCGCCAGGGTGCGTTTCTGGACCGACAGCCCAGATCTCACCGGCGCGTACCAACGGGCCACCAATTGCCACTTCGGCACACTCCCCATTCCTCACACCTGGGAGGCGCCGCGCGCCGGTTCGCGCTGCGTCGATGATTGTCAGGTCGTCTATCTCGGCGATGCACGGTGTGAAAAGGGGTTCCACCACTTGCCGGCCATCGTGACGGCCTTGACCGACGGCGCGGACGGTCGCCGGCGGTTTGCGTTCCGGTTCCAGTCACACACGACATTGCCGATCGCCGAAACCGAGGTACTGGCCGCGCGAGCCCAACTGGCTGACTCTACAAATCGAGGTGTTACGCTCATCGAGCAGCCTCTTGAATCGCGTGCCTATCGCGAGCTGCTGGCCGCGAGTCACGTGACATTGCTACCTTACGATGCAGCGGCTTACGCGGCACGGAGCTCAGGCGTTTTCGCCGAGTCGCTGGCTGCTGGTGTGCCCGTGGTCGTTCCCGCGGACACCTGGATGGCCCGCGAGCTGCCCGCGGGGGCCGGCCGAGTCTACCGCCGCTTGACGGAAGTGCCGGCGCTGGTTCGCGAGCTCGCGGCAGACCGCGAGCGGGAGACGAACACGAATGAAACTTGGTCCGTGGCATGGCGCAAACGCCACAATGCGGCCCGCCTGGTGACGTTACTACGAGGAGTAGCCGCATGAACCGATTCAAAAGCGCGGAGCACGGAAGGTGGAGCGCGGAGCGGCAAAGAGGACGCGGTGACGTCCTCCTCCCCTCCTCCCCTCCTCCCCTCCTCCCCTCTTCCTGCCCGACCCGCGCGCGGCGTTCCGCCGCAATCATCCTCGCCGGCGGCAGGGGCACGCGGCTCGGCGCGCTCTACCCCCATTTGCCCAAGCCCATGGTGCCCGCGGCCGGCAAGCCGTTCATCGAGTGGGTGCTACGACACCTCGCGTCCCAGGGGCTGCGGCGCGCGATCGTCTCGATTGGGCACCTGGCCGAAGTCATCGAATGCTATCTGGAACAGCGGCCGAGCGGCGGGCTCGAAGTCAGCTCCGTCCGAGAGCCGGTGCCATTGGGAACCGCCGGCAGTGCGCGGCTGGCGGCCCAGGCCGCTGGTGACGTCGACGAATTCGTCGTGGCAAACGGCGATTCGCTCGTGCTTGCCGACCTGCGCGGCGGATGGTTGTTGTTGCACCGTGATGACGTCGACGGTGTGGTGGTGGGCGTGCAAGTCGACGACGCGGCGCGT
>DATLQY010000108.1:0-4119 GCA_035534975.1 Pirellulales bacterium | reverse complement strand
GGCGTAAGCGCTTCCCGTGGGGCAGGTTTCCAAGGGGCCATCGAAGCCAATATGGCGGTTGGATACCTGCCCCAGGAGCATAGCCTCCAAAAGCCAGCTTTGCGCATCGCCGTCTGCCTCAGCCATTTTCATCCGACGGTGGGCGGGGCCGAGCGTCAGCTTTTTCAGCTCGCCTCGCGCTGGGCGGCGTGGGGCCACGAGCCCGTCGTGCTCACCCGGCGTGTGCGGGGTTTGCCGAGGCGCGAGGTCATTGAGGGGATCGAAATCCGCCGGGTGATTTCGACCGTACCCCTCGGACCCTTGTTCGGGTTGAGTTACCTGGCGACCCTCGCGGGCAACTTAGTCCGCCTGGCGCGGCGGTTCGACGTCGTGCTCGCCGGACAAGCGCCCTGGGAAGCCGTGGCGACGGGCTTGGTGGCGACCTGGTTGGGCAAACCGTCGATCGTGCGCATCGCCTCGGTCGGCCCGCGCGGCGACATTGCTCAACTTGTCCGTGCTAAAGGGAGCGGTTTCTGGAGGCGGATGGTATTGCGCAATGGTCTGTTCCTGGCGCCGTCCGAACGGGCTTACACCGAGCTTCTCGAATACGGCTGTCCCGCCGAGAGGGTTCGGCGTTTCAGCAACGGCGTTGATGTCGAGCGGTTTCAACCGCCCGCTTCATCCGAGCCCCTGTCGGGACGCGAGCGGACAGCGCTCTTCGTCGGCCGGCTCAGTGAGGAAAAGAACCCCCTGGCCGTGCTTCGGGCCTGGAAGGACCTGGGTCGGCGAGCGGGGTTTCACTTGCTCGTCGCGGGCGACGGGCCGTTACGCGAGTCGCTGGCGGCCTACGCGCGTCAGGAATCGCTGACCAACGTCGAGTTCCTCGGCCATTGCGACGACATGCCCTCGGTTTACCGACGCGCGTCGATCTGTGTGCAGACGTCGCCGCACGAGGGCTGTTCCAACGCGCTCTTGGAAGCGATGGCCGCCGGGCTGTGCCCTGTCGCGAGCCGCGTGCCCGGAAACCTCGACCTGGTCGAGCACGACGTCAACGGACTTCTGGTCGCTCTCGACGGCGACGACGAACAGGCCGCCGCTCTGACTCGGTTGTTAGCCGACGTGCCTCTACGGCATCGTCTTGCCGCCGCCGCTCGTCAGCGAGTCGTCGAGCGACATAGTTTGGAGCGCGTCGCGCGAGACTACGTTTTGTTATTCGAGGAGCTGTTGGCCGGCAAGGCCAAGTAGGCGAACGGGGGGCGTTAGCCCCCCGGTTTCTCTCGTACTTGTTTGGCGAGAGGCGTTGCCTTACGTCTGCCGTCGGCGAACCTATTCGGTTTCAAGAATCTCACTCCAATTTGCGGCCTTCGCGGCGCGGCGGATCATTTGCTCCAGACGTTCGAGATCTGAGATAGCGTCCAATTGGTTCTTGACGGACTCGTTCGCCGGGCCAAGCCGCTCCTCGCAAAACAGCAGAATGGCCTTTTTTGCCTCTTTTTCCTTCCCCTCGTCGAGAATCATCAGGTAGGTATCGGATTCTTGCATAACACGAGCTTCGAAAGATTCTTGCCGCCACCGGAGCGGTGACGATTTCGTTCACTAGCGCATCGGGAACCTGTGGTACTAGCCGTCACTTTCGTCGCCATTTTCCTCGTTATCTAGAATCTCGATCAGCTCTTCCTGGCCACGACCGTCGATGATGTCGGACAGGTTGTTCATCTCCTGCTTCACTTGGTCGACGGCGCTACGGAGCCGGGCGCGGGCCGTCTGGATGCGGTCAATCAGGCGGAGCTGCTCGTCCTTGTCGGCAGGGAAGGAGATTTTCAGGGCCTCGAAGTCGGCTGCCTGGGTGCGGCGGCGGTTGCTGTGGCCGGTGGTGATCGCCCGGAATGCGCGCTGGTAGTAACGGGTCCGCAAGAGGCACTGCAAGAATTCCGGCAGTAGTCGCTCGTCGGTCACGCGGTAGATCGGGAACTCCTTTGTGACAAGCGCCCCGTCGAAATCGTTCGGCACGAACGCCATGCACCCTTTCCAAAGGTCGATGGACGAATAGACGACATCGCCGGCGCGGGCCGCATACCAAGCGCCAGGGCTCTCCTCGAAGTAAGCTCCAATCCAGCGGGGCGGACTTTTGCCCTTCCCGGCAACGCGATCGCGAATCTCGCCCGTCTGCGCGATGGTCATCACCTTGAATTCCTTGTCGGCATCGCGCTTGGGGTCCATCTCTTCCAAGCGGCGCTCCATCACCTTGGATAGCGGAACAGTGATCCAGCCTTCCGGCGTAGGCCGCGCGGATTCCCGCTCGAAGAGGTGGTACTTGGGATCCAATCGGTTGCTGGAGTGGGCCAGCCAAAGCTTCTCGAATGGCACGGCCATACAGTCGGGCGACAAATTCCCACCATAGTTGTCGGGATTGGCCTTGTAGTTTCGCCATTCGCCAAGGATGCTCCCGTTCTGGTCGGGCGGCAGCGGATCCGTGTCGGTACTGACGTATAGGTCATTCTTGTGCCAACGACTGCCGGCCGGTGTATAACCGACGTGGTTGGCCTCGGCGAGGAACATCCTGTAATTCAAGCTCGCGGCGGCGATGGCAAGAGGGATCGCGGCAGCCTCGTCGGTCGTGCCTTTGGCCATCTCGGTCGCGAGGGCAATGTCAAAAGCGCGCTTCTCGTGCTTTTTGAACTTCCGGAAGAACAGGATCGAGGTCTTGTTCTGCGCGCCGGCCTTGCGGAAGGCATGGTCCGGCAGTGAAACGATCGCCTCGATGCGGCCGTTTTTGGCAAGGAAGCGCCGGAGCGCCGGGCAGTTGGAGTTTTCGCCCTGGTTGTTGAGCAGGCCGTCGGGCAACACCAGGCCGAGCCTGCCGTCCGGCTCAAGCAAGTCGACGCTACGTTCAAGGATCACCTGCTCAGAGTCGATCTTCCTGCGGCCGGCGGCCACGGTGAAATTCTCCAACGAATTCGAGCCGAGCTGGTCCTGGTCGCCTTCCTCGATGTCAGTGCCGAAAGGCGGGTTGCCAATCAGCAAGCTGAATCTCTCCTTCGGCGGATTAAAGCGGTGGTTGGTGAAGATTTGATCGAGGCAGGAGCGGTTCGCCTCGATGTTGGTGTGGCCGTCATGGTGCAGCAAGAGGTTGATCTTGCAGATGCGGGCCACAACGTCGTGCAACTCGATACCGTAGACATGCTTGAGGGCGAAGTCGACCTTCAGACGCTGGACCTGGTCCGCAGGCTGTCCTTTGAACGACCGATCAAGGTTGTGCCAGCACTGAAGCAGGGCTTCCAGCAGGAAGCCTCCGCTGCCGGCAGTGGGGTCGAGGACGTAGTCCGTGTGCTTGACCTCCAGCAAACCCACCGTAAACCTCGCGAGTTGCCGCATGGTGAAATACTGGCCGAGGCCGCCGCGGAAAATCGAACCGAAGAACTGCTCGAACGCCTTGCCGATACTGTCAACGTCAGTGCGGGTATAGCTCAGCTCCTGAAGGATACGAACCACCTCTGCGATCTTGACGTCCGGCAAGTCGATGCGGGAGTCGGGCAGGAAGACGGTCGGGTCGGTCTTGCATGCTTCCGCGAAGAGCTCATGGATGCGATTGGCGACCGATGCGACCGTCTCCTTGGTGCCGACCTGGAACCTCCTTGGGCTGTCGTCTGGGGTGGTCCGCTCGTCGATAACCTTTGCGAAAAGCAGCTTGCTCCATTCGTCGAAAGCCTTCAATGGGTCGCGTTTGCCACCTGACCAGATCGCCGAGTGCGCGCGGCGGGTTTTCGCTTCCAGGACACTCGTCGCGGAAGGCTTGATGTCGTTGTCCGAACCGGCGATCAGAGGGAATTGCGGGATGTCGCCGTACTGCTTCGGAACGGCGGAGCGCGTTCCAAGGCGGTTTTGCTGGCGCTCGGTGGGCGGAAAGTTCTCGCGGTCGAACAGGATGGATTCCGTTGATTCGTCGTAAAGCGCCAGCGGCACGGACATGGAGTTGGCGTTGCCGAAAAGCTGCTCGATGCCTTGTAGCCGGTCGGCGGCGGTCTGATCAGCCGCCTTGTTTTCGACGACAAGGTACGGTTGCTTGCACGCATCGTCCCGATAGACAAGGATGTCCGCCCAATCGTTCGGAGTGCGGCGGGGAACGACCACTTCCAGCCG
>DATLQY010000107.1:0-4525 GCA_035534975.1 Pirellulales bacterium | reverse complement strand
TCGGACGACTCAACGACGGCCCCAATGGGGCCGTCATTTTGCGCAAGCCAGGTTGGTCCTGCCCTTGCCCTCCTGCCTCCCGCGCGTCAAGCTGGTGGGAATGGCCACGCCCTTCACCAGGTCGATTCCTTGATTGCGAGGAAAGCCGGGAAACACAAAGTATGAGTATGAGAATATCAGCCGCGGAAATCGCTTTAACTCTGGTCTTGGCGTCGTGGGCCCTCATGTCGGCAGCATGCGCCGACGAACCCGTGGCTGACGTCGTAACTCACGCTGCGGTTCTGCATTTCGTCAACGGCGACCAGCTTCCGGGCGTTCCCCTCGACTGCGACCAGGCGGGCGTCCTCGAATGGCAGGCGGCGGCTTTCACGAAACCATTTCGATTCGATGGCAGCACCCTTGCCGAAATCCGCTTCACGGCGCCGGCCGTCACGGCGGCCGATGCCGGCGAATTTCGCTTCGACCTCCTGGGAGGCGACGTGCTCCTGGGCGACCTGGTCGCGGTCGGTGCCGACGAACTGGTGGTCGATGCGGGCCAGGTGGGTCGTGTGCGTTTGAGGCGAACGGAGTCACTGCGATTGTCGCGCTGCCGCGGAAACCCGGCGCTAGTCTACCAGGGCCCCAATGGACTGGTTGGCTGGGGACCGCCCGAGGCCGCCGCAACTTGGTTCGACGACGGCGGGCTCCTGACGACCGACCGCGACTCGGTTGCCATCGAATGCGACGTCAAGCTGCCTCCCCAGGCACTGATCGAGCTGGCGATCTCGTGGAAGTCGCAGCCCGACTTTGCGCTGGTTTTGGGTTCCGCCGGCGGCGACGACGGCGCGAGGCAAGCATTCCGCTTCGAGGTCCTCGACGGCGAACTGATCGTGCGCCGCGAGACGCGGCACGACTTCGACATCGAGAGCGTCATGCCGCTGGGGAACGGCGGCCCGGGGCGAATCCACCTGCTGGCGCTCTTGGACCAGGAACGCGAACACTTGCAGGTCCTCTCCACAGACGGCAAGCCACTGGCCGCGATTCATGCCGCGGCCGACGCGCCGCGCGTCTGGCCGGGAATTCGGTTGGAGCACCAGCACGGCGGACTGCGGCTCGAATTGCTCCGGGTCTCGCGGTACGCCGGCCGGCCCCCGCATGAAGTGACGGAGGATGCGCCCCGCGTCCACCTGACCAACGGATCGGTCGTGTACGGAAACATCAAGCGCTACGACGCCGGAAAAAGGCGTTTCGTGTTGCAAACGGAGGGTGCTGACGAAACGATCGACGTAGACCAGGTCGAGAACGTGTTCCTGGCCAGGCCCGCGTCGGAGACGGACGAACCGGAGCAAGCCCAGCAGTCTCCCGCCGACCGGAAGCCCACCGCACAGCGCGCCGATCAGCAATCCACCGCGCAGCGCGCTGTGGGCCAGGCACACAGTGAGGCCCGACGACGCAAGACCTCGCAGCACGCCGATCAGCAGCCCACCGATCAGGTCGACTTGACTCCGGTGCGGGTCACCTGTGTCGACGGCACTCGCTTGAGCGGCCGGTTCGCAGGCATGCGCGACGGTCAGTTGCAGTTGGCGTGCCACGCCGCGTTCGATTCCGTCGCACTGCGCGTGGCCGGTCTGCGCGAGGTCCGTTTTACCGACCCCGCGGTCGCCCAGGTCGCGCGCGTCCTGAAGGATAAAGCGCCGATCCGCAACCGTTTCGAAGTGGCGTTTCCGGTACTGCAAGCCGACGGTCTGAAATCACACGGAAAGCTGGCCCCCGCGCGTTCGCAAGCCGGCGCGAGCTGCCTGGCCTGGCAGCCGCACGGTAGCTCGACGTCCAGCCCACTGAGCGCCGGCGCAAGTGGCCGGATCGTATTCAAGATCACGGGACCGGCGCCGGCGCAAGGCGCGGTTCCGGGAAACGCACAGCCGGCGCAAGGTATGCCACAAGCGAGGAGGAACGTCCAAGGGCGCCAGCCGGTCCAAGGGCGCCAACCGATGGCGCCCGCGGCCGGAAGCGGCGTTCCGAAGCCCCAGGCGCCGGTCGAGGAGTCGGGGCGGCGAGTGCGACGCGGCGACGAAGACCAACCCGATACGCTCTACCTGCGCGCGGGCGACGTGCTGCCGTGCCAAGTGACGGCAATCGACGAACGGGGCGTGTCGCTGAAGTCGCCGTTCACCGAGGCAAGCGTGGTGCCGCACGTCTGGGTACGTGCCATCGAATTCGGGCCGCAAACGAGCCCGCCCCAGCTCGACGCCGACAAGCTGGCGCGACTGCTGACGTTGCCCCGCGCGCAGAAACTCGATCCGCCAACCCATGTGATCGGCGCGACGAACGGCGACTACCTGCGCGGCAAGCTGACGGCGATGGACGAACGAGTGCTGCGCTTCGAGGTGCAGGGCCGCGAGCGGGAATTGTTCCGCGACCGTATTGCCCGCGTCGTCTGGCTGGGCCTCGACGAAGACGCCGCGGCCGGGACGCCGCCGGGCTGCCTGCAGGCCGTCCAGCTCGACGGAGCGCGAATGACCTTCACCGCCGGGGAAGTTGACGATGAATGGATTTCCGGCGAAGCCGATCTGCTCGGACCCTGCCGGGTGCGAATCGACCAATTGCGCGAGCTGTTGTTCGGCAATCGGGTGCGGCGCGCGGCAGCGAAGTTGATTTACAGTTGGAAGCTGGTCGACGCCCAGACGCCGTTGGCTTTCCGTACCGACGCAGCGCAGGGCGGCGCGGCGAAGGAGGGCGCCGATTCGCCGCTGGTGGGTCAGCCTGCTTCCGATTTCGAGCTGCCCATGCTCGACGGCGCGAAGTTCCGACTTTCCCAGCGGCGGGGCACGACCGTCGTTCTCGACTTCTGGGCAAGTTGGTGCGGGCCGTGCATGCAAGGGCTGCCCAAGGTGGCCGGCGTGGTCGCCGCGTGCGATCCGGAGAAAGTCCTGCTCGTGGCCGTGAACCTGATGGAAAACTCGGTAGTGGCGACCGACGCGCTGCGCCGCCTGAAGCTCGAAATCGCGGTGGCCCTGGACCGCGAGGGCAAAGTGGCCATGGAATACGGTGCGACGAGCATTCCCTACACGGTTGTCATCGGTCCCGACGGCAAGATCGCGCGGGTCTTCGTGGGAACCGGGCCGCAGCTCGAGCGGCAACTCGCCGAGGCGCTAGCGGAGGTGCGAAAGGCGGGGGATGAAGGATGAAGGATGAAGGATGAAGCCTAAACTTCCGCGCCCTGCCAACGCGCGAGCACCCATGCCCCGATCAGGCTCACTGTGCCGAAGATCACGATCCCCAGGCAGGTCGAGGTCAAGACGGCGGCAAACATGGTGTCCATGCTCAAATTGGCGTTCGTCTGGTTGATCAAATTGCCCAAACCGTCGTGGTGCATCGCCGCCCCCGCGAAAATCTCGCCGACGATCGCCCCCACCACTGCCAGGCCCGCCGAAATTTTGGCGCCCACCACCAGGTGCGGCACGCTGCCGGGCAAGCGCAGCTTCCAGAGCAGTTGCCAGCGCGAGGCGCCTGCCAACTCGAACCACTCGAGCAGGTTGCGATCGATGGCCGTTAGGCCCGTCGTGGCGTTGGTGATGATCGGGAACAAGCTGATGATGAACGCCACCACCACGACGCTCTGAAAACCATAGCCGAACCAGACGACGATCAAGGGGGCGACGGCGATGATCGGCACCGTTTGCAGAAAAATTGCGTAGGGATAGACCATCCGCTGGATGACGCGCGATTGCGAAAAAACGCAAGCCACCCCAAGGCCGACGACGAAGCTCAGCAGGAAGCCGCAGACCGAGGCCTCGCCCGTGACCAATGCCGCCGAAAGAAGCCTGGCGTGGTCGCGCCAGCCGGCAAGGAACACCTGGCCGGGGCGCGGCAGGAGGTACTTCTCGATCGAAAACACGACCGTCGCCGCGTCCCAAACGGCGATCACGATCGCCAGCAGCACCAAGGGGGGCACGGCGAAACGGACAAGCCAGCGGCCCAAAGCAGGACGGTTCATTCGCGTCCCTTTCGCAACTCGCGTCCCACGTCGCCGACGAAACGGGCAAAGTCGGCCTCGGCCCTCAACTCGGGCCGCCGCGGCGTCGCGAACGGAACTGCGATGTCGGCCGCGATCGTGCCCGGCCGTTGGCTCATCACCAGAATTCGCGTGCTCAGGAAGGCCGCCTCGGCGATGTTGTGCGTGACGAACACCGACGTCCAGCGCTGCTTCAGCCAGAGATCGAGCAGGTCTTCGTTGAGCCTCTGCCGCGTGATGTCGTCGAGCGCGCCGAAGGGCTCGTCGAGCAAGAGCAGCTCGGGGTGCGTGACCAAGGCCCGCGCCAGCGAGACGCGCATCCGCATTCCGCCCGACAACTCGCGCGGGCGGCGGCGGGCAAAATCGGAAAGGCCGACCATCCGCAAACTGTCGCGAACGCGCGCTTCCCGTTCGGCCCCCGCCAAAGCGGCAAGTTCCAAGGGCAGACCGATATTGGCGGCGGCGGTCCGCCAAGGCAACAAGGTCGCGTCCTGGAAAACGAACGAGAGCCGCGTCGCGCGGCGCCGCGCG
>DATLQY010000106.1:0-3458 GCA_035534975.1 Pirellulales bacterium | reverse complement strand
CCATGCACCTGCCAAAATGACCGGATTCCGACCGTGTCGTTTTGGATGCGCAAATTGCGTGCCGAATTCACTCGATTTGATCGCGATCGGCGATTAAATTCCGGGGCCGTTGCGTCGCAAAACTTGTGCCGAACAGGATTGAGGGCGTCCTTGAAACGGGCGCGCACGGCCGCCGGCGAATTGCAATCGAAAAAATGGGGTGTCGTCATGGTTGTGAGTGCAACGGATTGGGTGGGAGCCACGTTGGCCGTTAGCCGGTATCGGGGTGGCCTCGAGGACAGACTCCCCAGAGGTGACGGGAAGTGGCCGTTACCATCTTCGCCAATGGGTTTGACGGTTGTTTGGCTGCCTAGGGTCGCCGGACCTCACGGACCGACGATGGCCTCAACGACAATCGCATCCTCGGAGTTCCTCGGTTTCTCAGGTCGTCGGAGGGGTTGGCTTTGAACGCGCAAGTCTATTCGCCCGCCTTGCAGGCCAGAGTGACCTGCCCGCACTGTTGGCACCATTTTTCGCCCGAAGACGTGCTTTGGGTTTCTCAGCACCCCGAGATTCTCGGGGACGTCAGACTTGGCGCCGAAAAGCCAAAACGGTTCCTGCCGACGCGGTTCACCGTCGAAGGGAACGCGCTCGACGAGCGAGGCTTCGTGTGTGACACGCTGGCCTGCCCGAATTGCCACTTGACGATCCCAAGAGCGCTGCTGGAGCTCCCGCCGTGGTTCCTTTCGATTCTTGGTGCCCCCGCGTCAGGCAAGTCGAATTTCCTGGCCGCGATGACACGGCAACTGCGCGAGACCCTTGCCAAGCAGTTCTTGATCGCCTTCAACGACGCGGATCCCGTCATGAACCAAAAGCTCAAGGAGTACGAGAAGTTGTTGTTCGGGAACCACAAGCAAGATCAGCTCGTGAGAATTGAAAAAACGAAGCTCGAGGGCGATCTGTACGACACCGTCATTTTCGCCGACCAGCACGTGTCGTTTCCCCAACCCTTCATCTTTTCACTCGCTCCGCTGCCAAGCCATCCCAGCTACGCCACGACCGCCGGCTACGCGCGCGCCTTGTGCCTATATGACAATGCGGGGGAGCACTTTCTCCCCGGACAAGACGTCGCCCGTAGCCCGGTCACACGGCACCTGGCACGGTCTCGTGTGCTGTTTTTCTTGTTCGACCCGACGCAAGACCTACGGTTTCGACAAGCATGCGGAGTCAAATCGAAGGATCCGCAAATGGGCGATCAAACAGAGACGAGTTGGCAAGAAACCGTGCTAGCGGAGGCCGTGGATCGCGTGCGGCGGTACGGTGGGCTGGCACACGGAGCGAAGCACAGCGCTCCGTTGATCGTGGTCGTGACGAAGTTTGATGCCTGGTCGTCGCTGCTGGGAGTCTGTCGTTTGGATCTCGCCAGCGTACTGCGGCGCAGCGCGATGGGCGGAATATCGGCGTTCGACGTGGCTGCGGTTGAACGTATGTCGTCCAAGTTGCGGTCGGTCCTATGGGAATTGTCACCCGAAATCGTCTCGGCGGCGGAGGATTTTTCCAGACAAGTTGTCTACATACCGGTCAGCGCCCTGGGCTGCGCCCCGCAGCCCGATCCGGCGTCGAAAAAACTAAGCGTGCGTCCTCGCGACATCGCGCCCATGTGGGCCGAAGTTCCGCTTCTCTACGCGATATGCCGCTGGATGAAGGGATTGATCCCTTATCTAAAGGCCAAGCCGAAGGCGGCGGCCAGCCAATCTGCTGTCGCCGGGGCCGCCCCATTGCGGGTGTGGAAGGAGGGCGGGGGATGAGCCACGAAGTTGTTTACACGTCGGCCCCGCGCGGCCTCAAACCCGGTACTCGTGGTTTCTGCACCGTGGCTGCCACGCAAGGAATATCGCCGCCGCTTGCCGACCGCCTCGAAGCTTTGAGCGGTTACCGTCATCTGTTTTCCGCCGACGACGCGCGTCCTGGGTCGAACCCTGTGAACTACTCGCACCTGTCGATCGTCGTGGGTGGTCGACCGTATCACGTCTTGTCGCGCATTGCTGATGCGGGAGTCGATTACACGCAGCGCACCAACATGTTCGCGCACCACGTCGCGCTGGAGGCGAGCGAACTCTCATCAGGAGGACCGGCCTGGGTGATGTCGCAGCCGGGCTTCTTCGAGACCAACTGGGATGCGGAGCCAAAGATTCTCTATTCGGGACGTACCCCAGCGCTGGGGGAGGCATCGCCGGCGGTTTGCGATCACTGGCACGGCCTTGTGGGCGATGCGGGCTGGGCCGGCGTTCTGGCCGAGACCACCGCCGCGACGAAGGCGCAGGCCGCTTGGGTGTTGTTCGAGCCGGGACAAGACCTGCTGCCACTGGTGGCCGAGGCACTCGCGCTGCTGCCGCCCGCGCAACGCTGGGATGTCACGTTCAGCACCTTCTTTACAAAGTTGCCCCCAGGAGTGGACTGCCAGTGGCGGTTCGTGCCGGGCGACAGCGACGAGGCGAAAGCGGCGTCGCGAGTCCAAGGCGCCCTGGTGCTCGATTTGCGACGTTCCTTGTCACGCGCCGTCGGGGGTGAATTGGTCGAAGTGGCGCGGACCGGAAAGGTCGCGACCACGTATTCAAAGGAAGCCGCAAGGATAGCGCCGGTGAAGACCGCGCAACGTCGGTCGAAGACGAGCCCGGCTGCGGCTTCCACGTTCGGCGTCGCTCCGCGTGAGGTCGTAAGTCAAGCCACGACGCGGTCGCGACCGATCAGCGCGCCACGCCGTCGCGTGACGATTCCCAGTAACGTTTTCTGGCCTTGCATGTCGGCCGCCGCGTGTGTCTTGCTCTTCGCTGGTTTCATCAGATCCCCGGCTATCACTAACGACGACAGCGCCACCTTCGAAGTGGGAAAGAACGGAAAGTTCACGGCGGCCGCCAGCGGCTTTCCGGCGCCAACCATGATTTTGGAGAGTGAACTCGCATTTCCCGATGGCGTTTCGTTCGACGTTGCGACGGCCACGTTGGGCGGCGAGCCGGCCGCGGGAACGGGTGGTGTTTACCGCTTCGAGATCACGGCTCGCAACTTCCTGGGCAGCAACAGCAAGGCGCTCGCTCTGACGGTGAATGAGCCGCCAGAGATCACGATTGAGGGCAAGGAGACATTCACGGTGGGCAAGAAGCTAAGCCGTATTACGGTCAAGGCCAGTGGCTGGCCAAAGCCGACGTTGAGCGTCGCCGGGGCACCGCTCCCCAGCGACGTAGCTTTTGACGTGCAATCCGGTGTTTTGAGCGGCACGCCCATGCCTGGAACCGGCGGCAAATACAACATCGCATTTATGGCCTCCAACGGCGTCGGCCGCGTCGTGCGGGACTTTACCTTGAACGTGGACGAGCCGGTCCCGCCCAAGATCACAGTTGCTGACAAGCGAACAGACCTGGTCATGATCACAAGCCCAAAAGCGGCGGCGTTCACCGTCGGCAGGGTTGAATCGTTCAAGG
>DATLQY010000105.1:0-6417 GCA_035534975.1 Pirellulales bacterium | reverse complement strand
GCCGGCATGCTGGTCGGTCCACCAGGTAGCGGCAAGACGCTCTTGTGCCAACTCTTGGCGGAGCAATTCCGCGGTGGCTTCGAGATCGCGCTGCTCTCCAACGGCCACCTAGGCACGCGGCGCGAGCTTTTGCAGGCCATTCTTTTCGAATTGGGTCTGCCCTTCCGACGGATGGATGAGGGCGAGCTGCGTTTGTCGTTGATCGACCACCTCACGGACGAACGGGCCGGCCGATACGGCATGTTGCTTGTTTTGGACGAGGCCCACACGTTTCCCGTGCGATTGTTGGAAGAAGTGCGTCTGATCACCAACCTCGTACACGACGGGCAGCCGCGTGTGCGCTTGATGCTCGCCGGCGGCCCGACTTTGGAAGAGCGCTTCGCCAGCCCGCGGCTGGCGGCATTCAGCCAGCGGATCGCGTCGCGCTGCTACCTCGAGCCCTGGAATGCGTCGGAAACTCGGCAGTTCGTCGTCAATCAAATGGCCACCGTCGGCGGCGATGCCCAGCGCACATTCAGCGACGACGCGCTGGATGTGATTTACCGCGCCACGGACGGAATCCCTCGACTGGTGAACCAGCTTTGCGATCACGCGCTCATCCTGGCCTTCGCCGGCGGACACGGCCAATTGGACGCGGCCGGGATCGAAGAGGCATGGGCCGACTTGCAGCAGCTTCCGACCCCCTGGAACGACGTACCGTCCACGAACAAGCCCGCACGGCACGACGAGCTGATCGAATTCGGCGGTCTGGACGACGACGACGAGGAAGCCACGGACGATGTGAATCTCGAATCGGCCGGCGCGGTTCCAGAACGGCAGACATTGCTGTTGCGTGAAATCGAGGACCACCTCATGACGCTCGAAGACGATTTCGAACCCCTTGCGACCATTGGTCCATTGACTTCGGCGGTCGCCCTTGGCGCGCCCAATCCGCTGGACGAACGATTCGAGGAAGAGGAGGTGCTCATCGACCGCTACGCCTCGTTCGAGATCAGCCGGATTGGCCGGTACGGGCCGGTCGAGAGCCACGAGGGAAGGGTGCTGTCGGCGCTGTTGCAGTCGCACATGTCGCAGTCGGCCTCGCCGCAACTCTCGCTGGTCGAAGCGTCGCCGCGCGACGAAGTCGAATCGCCCGTTCGTTCGCCGGTCGAATCCACGTTCGTCGCGACCGCGCAGTTCGCCGCCCATTCCATCGACGCCTGCGCCGCGCCGGCTGGGTTCGAGGTAGGATGGACTACCGCGGCCAGCGATTGGCATCCCCACGATTCAACGCGAGCGTCGACGGAGGAACCGGCCGCGCCGATCGACGCGCTGCGACAAGCTCGCCAGACGGCGGCGCCGTCCATTGGGCCCTCTGACGAGGATCTGATGATCGTCGAGGAAGACCCAGCGCTCGAGCTTACTACTCCCAAGACGCGCGGCATTCCACAGGCCCGTCGACAGGAGTACCGACAGTTGTTTTCGATGCTGCGGAAGGGACAATGAGCCTCTTGCTGGATGCGCTGGAGCGAGTCGAGACGAACCAACGCGTTTTGGTCGCGCCGCCACGGCCACCAACCGCGCCCGCCGGCCAGGGCAAATCCTCAAAGCGTCCGCTCTTGGACGGCGCGGCCACACCGGTGAGCGCGCCGCACTTCACCGTCACGCTGGCCGACACCGGTGCGGTGGCAAGTGACGACACGTTCGCCCGGCAATTCCGGCACGTCGCCGCGAACATCCTCGCCACCTATCCCAACGGCGACGCTCTGGGCTTGGCATTCGTGACGCCTGCTTGGCCGTCGGAGGCGCCGCGGTTTTTTTCGGAATTAGCCCGGGCTATGGCCAGGTGCGCCGGTGGCAAAGTCCTCTTGGTGAACGGCGCTGATGAGTTCGAACTCGAACGTTCCTGGCAATCTTGGAAGCGGCGCCATCGCTACGTCATCGTTCAATCGGAGGGCGGGCCGAACGACGTGGAGCTCCTCGCCGGCGCCGACGGCGTCTACCTTGCCGTCGTCTTGGGGAAAACCCCGCGCCGAATCGTCCAAGACAGCATCGCCCGGCTGCATGCGGCGGGTGCGCCAATCCGCGGGAGCGTTTTGATCGGGCAGACTCGCCACGTCGCGCAGCGGACTTCGTGAGAACCAGTGTAGTGTGAAGCGGGCGCCCGCCCACCGTCATCGACCCTTCTCGAATGCCCAATTGATCGCGGCCACGACGACTCCGGCCGCAAGCACCCATAGGGCTTCGGGCGTACCCTCGTTCAAAGCGTGCCGCACGCTGGCCCATTCCATCCAGCCGCAGGCCGCGCAAAACACTAGCGGCGTGAACGGATAAAACGGCACATGGAATGGCCGTGACATCTGGGGTTCGCGAAAGCGCAGCCAGATGAGCGACATGCCGACAAGCAGCAGGAACGCCCAGAACAAGGGAAGTGCGAAGTTGACCATCTTCTCGAACGCATCCGTGCCCACACCCTGTGCGGAAAGGTCGAAATAGAGCACGACCGCCAGCGTGATCGCCCCTTGCACGCCCAGTGACCAGGCCGGCGTGCCGAGCCGGCGGCTCCACCTCCCCAAGAGCCCGAACAAGCGGTGCTCGGTGCCCATCGCGTAGTAGATTCGGCCACCAGTGAAGATCATCCCGTTCATGGCCCCTAGCGCCGAAATCGCCACCAACGCGCTGACCGCCTTGGCGCCCCAAGGCCATGCCAGTTTCGTCACGTCGGCGGCCACCACCTTTGCCAGCCGCGTCCCCTCGAGACCCAACGCGTGCAGAAAAGCAATGTTCATGAGCACATAGATCAGCGTCACAATGGACGTACCCAAGAGTAACGCTCGAAGAATGTTCTTTTCCGGATCACGGACCTCGGCGCCCACGTACGCCATGTCGTTCCAGCCGCCATAAGCGTAAAGGATCAAAATCATCGCAAAGGCCCAATCGGCCTCGAACGGTTTAACGCCTTGAACCGGCTGGGGCTTAGTACTGCTGGTCGCGGGCGGTTCGTCGGCTGCCGGCAGCTGCGCGGCGGCTGTGGGCACGGGAGGCGCCGGGGCCACGCGCGATACCCCAATTGCAACCACCGTCAGTAGTCCAGCAACTTTGGCCACCGTCAGCACATTCTGCGTCCACTTGCCGGTCGATACGCCGACGATGTTGATCAGGCTCAACATGCCAACCGCCCCGCCGGCGTAGAATACCGGCGAATGCGGCCCCAGATCGACCAGCTCGCGAGCGTAATCCGCAAACACGAACGCCATCCCGCCGATCGAACCGGGGCGGATGACCCACATTTCGCACCAGGCGAACAAAAACCCGATCGGACGGCCGTAGGCACGCGTCAGGAAAGCATAGTCACCCCCTTCCTGCGGAAACGCGGTCGCCAGTTCCGCATAACAGAGCGAACCGACCAAAGCGAACAGCCCGCCAGCCAACCAAACCGCCACGAGCGCCGTGGGAGTCGGAACGCAGCCAGCGATGAGGGGCGCCGTTTTGTAGATGCCCGAGCCGATGATGATCCCTACGATGATCGACGTGGTATCGAACAGCGTCAGTCGCCGTTGCGGTAAGGCGGCGTCAGGCATTGGCGCTGGGTCCGGATCGAGGGGCATGGAGAACAGCAAGTAGAACGGAATTCATTCCGTTGGCGCGCAATTGGAACGGAATTCTCTCCGTTGACGACGTACTCGCGCCAAACGGTTTAATTCGTCTCACGACGCTCGGCATTGTCTGCGCCGGCCGGTGTTTTGGAAAGTCGGAAGGGAAAGTCTCGATCGCCCACGGGCGCAGCCTCTTGGGTACTCGGTCAATAAAATGACCGTGATATACAGGTTCCAAGTCGTCCAAGTCGTCCATCCACTAATAGGGGGGCCGTCGCGCGTCCGGCGGTGAATTGTTGATCGTAGGCGGGTTTTTACCTTAGGCCCGGGGAAGATCGCGAATCGCGAGATGGTGGGCCTCCGCTCGCCCGACTCCTCTCGCAGCACGGGCGAAATGCGCTTGACACGCCGCCGCCGTGGAGGAACAACAACAGTCAAGCCGGCACGATGATCCGTATACTTGCAACAACCATGGAAATGACCATGAAGATCCTCGATCGCTTTCGACCAGCGTCGCGATTTGCCTCGGCCTTCGTTTTCGCGGTGCGCGCCTTTTGCGCTTCGTCCCTATTTGCCGACGATCCCGTGCCATTGCCAAATGCTTGGTTGAACGCGACCGCCCACTGCATCCCCAAGGAGACGGCCACTGAAGGCGAAGGCTACTTCGCCATCGTCGAAGGGAAAAACGGCCGGCTGTATATCGGCACGCACGGCAACGCCGTCAACTCCTGGCTGGTCGAATTCGATCCCGCCTCGGCAGCCATGAATGTCGTGGTCGATGTTCACCAGGCCATCGGAAAGGATCTGCGGGGCTTCGGCGCGCAGTCGAAGATCCACAGCCGCAATAACACTGGCGATAGTGGCAAGATCTATTTCGCCACGAAGCAGGGTTATCAAGCGGCTGGCGAGACCTACACGGACTACCCCGGCGGTTACCCGATGGTCTACGACCCCGCCACCGGCGGAACGAAGGTTTACCCCATTCCGGTGCCGCACCAGGGGGTCATCAGCATCACGCCCGACGAGTCGCGCGGCATTGCTTATATTTCCACCTGCTCCGACGGCAAGCCCGGCCCGCACGAGAGTGCGCACTTCATGGTCCTGGACCTGAACCAGGGCACCTACCGCGACCTGGTCGACAGTGAGCACATCTACGCCTTCATCGTCATCGACCATCGCGGCCGCGCGTACCACCCGCTGCGCGGCGGCGATATTGCTTGCTATGATCCCGAGACCGGCACGCTCCATCGCCTCAAACACACGATCGACGGACAGTCGCCATCGCCGGAATCGCACTCCGCCGACCCGGAAGGGCACCCCATCAATTGGGACATCGACCCAAAGCGGACCACGCTCTACAGCGTGCCGATGAATGCCAACCAACTTTACGCGTACGATCTGGCGCAGGAAGGAGACACGCTCAACGGCCGCGGGCTGGGATCCCTGGTGCCGGGGGCCACGGCTACCGATTGCCGAGCGATGTGCGTCGGCCCAACGGGCGAAGTATGGGTGGCAGTCACGGAGCCCCATCCAGACGTCGGCAGCCTGCTGCACTTGGTGAGCTACAAGCCGGGCGACGCCGCGCCCCGCGACCGCGGGCCGGTCGCCGTCGTCAACCCGGACTTTACGGTGTTCACCGACGCGGCCGGCAATGCGCTGCCATTCCACGGCGGCTTCGTAAAGCTCAAAAACGGTCGGACAACCACGCGCTACGTCATCCTCGGCGTGTGCCAGGGACGCGATGGCGCGGTGAACGTCCTGGCGCTGCACCCGTACTCCGTGCTGCGGATCGAGCCGGACCAGTTGCGATAGCATGGCGTTGCCATGATTCTACTCTTCGCCCTCCGCGTGAATGCCGAGGAGCGCATGCTGCTTGAGGAATTCGGGAAGGACTACGAGGCCTACATGGCGAGAACCCGGTGTTTGATTCCCGGCGTTTGGTGATCTACGCGTGGTCGCAGAACTCAGTGGGACGCGCTATTAGAGCATGATTCGAGCCGGCTTCGATCACTGTTTGGATTTCGGCGGCCGACATTCCCCGGTTGAGCATATCTTGCTTGAGCTCAATGTTTCGGGCCTTCTGCCACGCGCTTGAGGTGATACCCCCGATGATCGCCACGAGGCCACAGAGAATACCACCTCCGACGGTGAAGAGGCCGATCAATTCCCCAGAATCGAATTTGGACAACAACTCGCTCATGACAGTAGCCTGTATAACGTGGATTGAATTCGAGACCAGCAGACGGCAATCAAGACGTATTCGCTCGCCAGCGTTAATCCTTGCCGACGATTAACGCTTTTGTCAAATTTTTTTCTTCGTCGACCGGAATCCTCTTTTTCCGCCGCAACCCAGCCCCAGCTCGCCCGCGGGCCGGCTCGGCTCGGTCGACGACACGCTTGTCGCTTTGGTCAGAAATCGTCCCGCACCGGCGGGCGACGGGCGAGGGCTAAACAGATATCCATCGCCCCCATTTTGCCCGAAGCCATCAAGCCATTCTACCAGCTCCGCCCTCCGCGGAGTACCCAGGCAGAGCCACGGGTCGGAGAGCGAAAGAGAGCTAAGCCCGCCCGCGACCGGCTCGGCTCGGGCCGCGTTTGCTTCTCCCGGCTCCAAATCCGAAGCGCGCTGCGGATTTGAGCTCGACCATGAGCGTTCCCGTCGGTTGGCTCTGCGGCATTTGATCGGGCCAACGGTGCTCGCTGGGCACCGACGGAGTGGGCTCGCTCAGTACCATCCTAGACCAACTCCGTGATTGACTCGCTCGTGTCCAACAGGGGGATCGGCCTGCCGCTCTGGTCGGTGAGGGTCGTCGTTGGATCGATGCCTAACACTTCTCGATAG